>NZ_JBFUHM010000005.1:0-155183 GCF_056402395.1 Peribacillus sp. P4_B1 | reverse complement strand
TTATAAGTCTCATTGCCTTTCTCCCTTCAGCTTTTTATTTCGGTACAATGGTAGTTGACGGGATAGATGCCATGAATGAAACAGTATCTGAAGACTTACCTGCATTTGAAATCAAAAATGGCACGTTGACGACTGAAGAAGGTGAACCATTTAGCCTGAATAAAAACGGATATCAAATTTTTGTAGATGGTACGGGGACATTGACCCCGGAAGAAGTAGCTGCAAAAGCTGATGAGGCTGTCGCCCTTTTAAAGTCTGATCTGGTGTTCGTATCTGGCGGCAACGTGCAATCCACTCCATATTCACTTCTGGAAGGAGATAATCAGGAAATATCCACTTGGCTTGAGTCAGTTGAATCTGTGCTACCGATCATCCTTCCACTGCTACTACTTATATTATACCTGTTTACTGCTAGCGGAATCTTCATTAAAGTGACAATCCTTGCCGCTTTTGGACTTCTTTTCAAAAATGCCCTTGGCCGTTCGCTTTCCTATAGGCATCTATGGAGAATTGGTGCATATAGCATTACACTTGCCACCATATTCTTCACCATCATGGATGCTTTTAAAGCAACGGTTCCATTCGCTTCAATCATTAGCTGGTTTGTGACATTGATAATGTTATACTTATCCATTAAAGAAACAGCTGCTAATAAAATCCCAGATTGACCTTAAACAGCAAAAAGACCCGGAACCCATCTGTTCTGTTCCGGGTCTTTTTGCTTTTGCAGGTTCTCCATGCCTTCCCGCATATGAATACAGTCATATTTTTTCATATCTTCTTAATTCGACAAAATACTCACCAAGTCATTCTTATACTTAATGTTGAAATAGTATTTAAGAGGTGATAGACGTGAAGGAGAGTAATATTGATGTACAAGGGCTGGTACTCATAGTGCAGGCAAGAGAAATTGGTCTGACCCCAAAGGAAACTAACATTCATTCAAATAATAAGGATTTAAATCAACTGAAAAAGAAAAATGGAATGACCCTCCCACATCCCATTTGAAAAACTGCCCATTTTTAGGCATATTTTTAGATTCTTACAAGTATAAATGAAATAAAGACAAGCTTGGGAGGATGGAAAATTGAAACGGCTACTGCTTTTTATCTCATTCTGTTTCACTTTATTTATTATTTATTTCGATTTGACTACGGGTACCCTGCCGCCTTCCCATCCACCGGCCACTACAGGCCAGCCGACCGTCCCGGCCAGTAAGCCTGCATCCGCACCATCTGCCGCTTATAAAGAAATCACCATGAAACCCGGGGATACCTTACTCTCCATCATTGAAACGGAAAAAGTCGGATCTAATCAGCCAATCGAAACGATCATTTCTGACTTTCAAAGTTTGAATGAAGGATTGAAGCCCGAAAATATGCAGATTGGCAAAACATATAAGATTCCCGTTTATAAATAACCTCTAAATGGGGATCTGCGGACTCCCAAGCACCATTAAAAGGGATTTCTAAGCATCGAATATATCCAGTAATGGGGAATTTTCCTTGTTGAAAAAAGATAATGCGACCTATTTCCTTGTCAAGCGGTATGTACATTGATACAATATTTCAGAGAAACAAATTAAAAATCAAAACTGATTTTTTCCTAAAGGAGAGAATTCCACTTGAGTGAAATCATACATCGCACCAAGACGCGGCCAATTAAAGTCGGAAACTTAACGATTGGCGGCAATAATGAAGTTATAGTACAAAGCATGACAACTACAAAAACACATGATGTTGAAGCGACAGTTGCAGAGATCCTTCGTCTTGAAGAGGCGGGATGTCAAATCGTACGTGTCGCCTGTCCGGATGAAAGGGCAGCTGATGCAATCCCCGAGATAAAAAAACGGATAAACATCCCACTTGTAGTCGATATTCATTTCGATTATAAACTCGCTCTTAAGGCAATTGAAGGCGGAGCGGATAAAATCAGGATAAACCCTGGTAACATCGGACGCCGTGAAAAGGTAGAAGCTGTCGTGAAAGCTGCGAAGGCTAAAGGAATTCCAATCCGCATCGGGGTAAATGCTGGTTCTCTCGAGAAGAAGATCCTCGATAAATACGGATACCCCACTGCCGATGGCATGGTTGAAAGTGCTTTACACCATATCAAGATCCTGGAAGATCACGATTTCCATGACATCATCGTTTCCATGAAAGCTTCTGATGTGAATTTAGCCATCGAAGCATATGAAAAAGCTTCTAAAGCATTCGATTACCCTTTACATCTGGGAATCACGGAATCAGGTACACTGTTCTCAGGAACCGTAAAAAGTGCTGCCGGACTAGGTGCCATCCTAAGTCAAGGTATTGGAAGCACGATGCGTGTTTCCTTAAGTGCCGATCCTGTCGAAGAGGTGAAGGTGGCAAGGGAGCTCCTAAAAGTATTTGGCCTTGCTTCTAACATGGCCACATTAATTTCCTGCCCTACTTGCGGTCGGATCGAGATTGATTTGATCTCTATCGCCAATGAGGTTGAAGAGTACATCCAGACGGTTAAAGCACCAATCAAGGTATCAGTGCTTGGTTGTGCGGTAAACGGTCCTGGGGAAGCCCGTGAGGCTGATATCGGCATAGCTGGGGCTCGCGGTGAAGGTTTGCTGTTTAGAAAAGGTCAGATTGTACGTAAAGTGCCTGAAGAGACGATGGTCGAGGAACTGAAAAAGGAAATTGACAAAATCGCTGAAGAGTACTATGAAAAACAAAGAGCCGAAGCTGCTGCTGCCGCTTTACAAAATAAATAAAAAAAAATCCCGATTTTTCATTATCGGGATTTTTTTTATTGGCTCTTTTCGTAAAAATTGTTGTTTTTAAAACGAAACTATTTAAGGTTGATTGGAGCGGAAGTGCGAGACTCCTGCGGGAGCAGCRGGACAGGTGAGACCCCACAGGCGCGTTTACGCCGAGAGGCTCACCGCCCGCCCCTGGACTCACTACCTGGTAAATAGCAACAAAGTATGTGAAAACAGCCTTTTTATTTAAAAACCCTTTGATGCATTTTAAGAAATGACATCAAAGGGTTTCAAATTGTTAAAAGAATGGCAGGATGAATATGCCAACGATGATGGAGATTGCACCTATTACTATGGCCCAAGTACCCAAGTTTGATCCCCTGCTTCTGGCCACTATCCCTACAATTATACCCACAACCCCTAAAATGAACGGCATCATGAATAACGATAAAATGGAGATGATCAAAGCTATGACACCAATAGCCTGTCCTCTTGAAGCAACATTCCCAGAATCATCAGCCTTAGTTGACTCATTATTCTTATAGTCCCTGATTCGCGGTGGTGTTGAAATTTCTGCAGACGTTTCTTCATTATACTGGTTATCCATATTATTGGTAATGGTCMCACGACTTTCATACCGCCTGTCATCTGCAGGTGTATCTTCATTATAATATCGCTCATGATGCTGATCATCCACAACAACGGATGGCTCACTGCCCTTTTTAGTCAATTGCATCTCATCGTCAATACTGGAGTATTGATCTTTTTCCATTGGTGAATCCCTCACTTTCGTTTATGGAGCATTTATAGTGTATGTAAAAAGTGATGGAATCCATCGTGAAATGGTTTCATGTCTTGGAAATAAATAAGGGTTTTTACCAAAGCTATCTTGGTATATGTTACACTATTACAAGTATTGAATATGAGGAGAGATTCATCATGAAAAAACGATTTGGCATCGATATAGATGGAACTGTTACGAGACCTGATTCCATGGTCCCTTTTTTAAATAATGCTTTTCAGCTGAATTTAGCATATGAAGACATAACGGAGTATGACTTATTCCCATTCGTTAATGTTCCAAAAGAAGATTTCACTAAATGGTTCATTGAAACCGAGCCAATCATCTATTCCGAATCTTTATTGGCTGAGGGAGCAAAGGATGTATTGGAAAAATGGACAGAACAGGCTAACTTATATTTCATCAGTGCCCGGAGCAACCGTTTATTGGATATAACGAAGAATTGGTTCACGAGCAACGAAGTCCTATATGATCATATCGAGCTTGTAGGATCACACGATAAAGTTGCTGCAGCCAAGAAATTTGAAGTCGATCTCTTTTTAGAGGACAAGCACGATAATGCAGTGGCCATTTCGGAAGAGTGTAAAATACCCGTGATTTTATTTAATACCCCTTACAACCAAGATCCTGTGCCTGAAAGGGTGATCCGGGTCAACAATTGGCAAGAAGCATCTGTCTGGGTGAATAATTGGATGTCAGGGCAACCGGCAACTATAAAGTGAGTGAAACAAGAAAAACCATTGACAGAGTGTCAATGGTTTTTATGTTTCTAAGATGCACTGCATGCAGGACATCTTCCGTATATTTCAAATTTATGTCCTGAAACATCGTAGTCCTTCAAGCTTTCCTGAAGTTCCTGCATCGGACACAATTCGATTTCTTTCGTTTTTCCACAATTCAAACAGATAAAGTGGTGATGATGGGAAGAATGGCCGCATGTAAATCGAAAATGCTTTTCCCCTTCCAACTCCGTCGCTTCAAAGATGCCTAATTCGACAAATAAGGAAAGATTCCGGTAAATCGTATCAAAACTTAACCCTGGATAGTCTTTTTTCATATTCTCCAATACATCTTTTGCCGTTAAATATTTATCGCTGGAAGAGAAAAGCTGAAGCATTTCTTCCCTCTTTCCTGTATGTTTAAAACCTTTATCTTTTAATAATTGCATGGCAGTAGTTACGTTCAAAAAACATCACCCCATCTATCGATTTTTCCACTTATCAAACAAAATTGACAAGATGAGAATTAGCACAGCTATTATTACAATGGTCCCGCCAGGAGCGAGATCAAGGTTGTATGATAAAAATAATCCGCCTATGACGGATACTTCACCGAATATTACCGAAAAAACAATCATCTGCTTAAAGCCCTTAGCGAAACGGAGACTGGCTGCTACCGGGAGCGTCATGAGCGAAGAAACCAGTAATATGCCAATGATTTTCATGGAAGCGGCAATGACCAATGCGACCATGACAATAAAAATAAAATGAATCGCTTTATAAGGTATTCCCGACGCTTTTGCATGCTCTTCATCAAATGATAACAGAAATAATTCTTTATACAATAGGGTGAGCATTAATGCAACGACTATCCCCACTGCCAATATGACATATAAGTCAGCCCGGCTGACGGCGCTGACACTGCCGAATAAATAACCATATAAATCCGTATTGAAACCATTTGCAATGGATATGAAAATGACACTAAGACCCATGCCGCCGGACATTATGATCGGGATTGCAAGCTCTTGGTAATGCTTGTACACCCCTCTTAATTTTTCAATGAATAATGAACCACCTACAGAAAACGCCATTCCTATATAAAGTGGATTCAATCCTGCTAGAGATAGAAAGCTCTTCTGAAGCAATAAACTAAACGCTATACCAGCAAGCGCTACATGACTGAGAGCATCGGAAATCATCGACATCCGCCTTACCACGACAAAAACGCCCACTAATGGCGCAATCGCTCCGATGATGATTCCGGTCAAGAATGCGTTCTGCAAAAATTCAAATTGCAATATCCCCGATATCATTGGGCTATCCTCCAAAACATATTAATGATTATGATTTAATAATTGGACCCCATGTCCATAAATGGATGAAAGCTCGCTTTCATTCAACTCATTATATTCACAGGCATCCCCGTGAAAATGAAGTTTTTTATTTAAGCAGGCGACATGTGTGACTTTATCCGTCACAGTACCAACATCATGGGTTACTAAAATCAGTGTTATTCCTAATTTTTTATTCAGCATCTCAAGCATTTCATAAAATTGGTGGACGTTCTTTGAATCAACGCCAACCGTGGGCTCATCCAATATCATCAATTCCGGCTCGCTGACCAGTGAACGGGCAATGAATACCCTCTGCTGCTGCCCTCCGGACAATTCTCCGATATTGCGGTTCTGATATTCAAGCATGTCCACGGATTCCAAAGCTTTCTTCACCTTTTGCTTATCCTCTTTGACTGCAAACTTGAATAAACCGATTTTTTTGGTCAAACCGCTTTGAACCACTTCAAATACAGTGGCAGGGAATCCTGAGTTGAAGGAGTTTGCCTTTTGGGAAACGAACCCTACCTTTTGCCAATCTTTAAAGCGTCTTATGTCTTCCCCGAATATTTCAATTTTTCCCTTTTGGAGCTTGAACAGACCAAGCAGCAATTTCAAAAGGGTTGACTTACCGGATCCATTCGGCCCAACGATAGCTAAGAAGGCCCCTCTAGGAATTTCAAGCGAAACATGTTCCAGCACTAGATCTTTTGTATATTTGTAAGATATATCTTCTAATTTAATTATGGGGTTTACTACATTATCCAAAGAGATCACCTTTTTTTTAAGAATCATTACGATTAACAATCGTTAGTATAAATCAAAGAAGTCCAGATGTAAAGAATCCGGTCCCCTGAACAAGTGTCCATCCGCCCTGAACCATCAAAAAACGTTAGCTGAACCAAATTCCCGTAAATCAAACAAACTTTCATGTTCACATACGTCTGCTTCCTTCATATGTTTTAACAAAGGAGGAGATCGTTTGAAATTATTTGAAATGATGGTCAATCATAAAATCAACAGTATTCGCCCTGATGAACTGCTTTCCCTTGCTAAGCAGCATGGGGTTGCACTCACCCAAAAACAAGCACAGGATATCACTGCACTTCTAGCAGGTAAAAAAATCAACATTTTTGATATACGTCAAAGACAGAACGTACTGGGTCAAATTACAAAAGTTGCCGGAGCAGGAACAGCCAGGGAAATAGAATCCCTCTTTAACAACCTTACTTCCACCTTTTAAGCCTACTTCCTGACAGACTTTGAATGAGTATACTTAAACTAAATGTAAAATGAAAGGACGATTCATCGAAATATAGATGAATCGTCCCTTTCTATTATGATTATTGCTGAGATCCGATTTTTTCCAGTAAATCTTCTTCAAATTGATTATTCTTGAACATATCAATTTCAAATTTATAAGGGGCCTTTTTGTCTTTCTTGTCTTCCCCTACATAAGGTGTTTCCAGGATTTTTGGAACAGTGCTTAATTGCGGATGGTGGACAATATCATTCAACGCCTTAAAACCGATATGACCGAAGCCAATGTTTTCATGGCGGTCCTTACGCATGCCGCGTTCGTTTTTACTATCGTTTATATGAAGGACCTTGATGCGGTCAATACCGACCAATTTATCAAATTCATTCAGCACACCATCAAAATCCTCAATGATATTATATCCTGCATCGTGAGTATGGCAAGTATCGAAGCATACCGATAATTTTTCATTATGGGTCACACCATTAATGATCATCGCTAACTCCTCGAAAGACCGGCCACATTCAGTACCTTTACCCGCCATCGTTTCAAGGGCAATCCGAACTTTATCGTCGGCTGTCAGCACTTCATTCAAACCTTCGATGATTCTCTTTATTCCCAATTCACTGCCTGCACCAACATGCGCACCTGGATGAAGTACGATCTGCCTTGCACCTATCGCTTCGGTCCGATCGATTTCACTGCGTAAGAAGTTGACCCCCAACTCGTATGTGGCTGGATTCGTGGTATTTCCTATATTGATGATATATGGGGCATGGACTACGATGTCGCTTATTCCATTCTCCTCCATATGCAGTCTTCCGGCTTCAATATTTAAATCCTCGATTTTTTTACGTCTTGTATTTTGAGGGGCCCCCGTATAAATCATGAATGTGTTGGAGCCATATGAAGCCGCTTCTTGACTCGCAGCAAGAAGCATATTTTTCCCGCTCATTGAAACATGCGATCCAATCTTCAGCATCTGATTACTCCCCTATTTCTTTCTCTGTATACGACGTTCGCGTTTTTTAAAGTTTTCCACATCGCGTTGAATTTTCTTTTTGTATCCCGGCTTGACTTTAGTTGGCTTCTTGACGTGCCTGCTCGCTTTAACATCGATATCAGATTTTTGTTTTTTACGGTTTTTCCGTTTATTACGTTCGTCGATATCAACCCAATCACCGTTTTGGATATCGGCATCACGGAATTCGATGCCCATTTTTTCAAGGCGGTTCAATGAATCTTCATCGGATGTATCATAAATGGTAGTGGCAATGCCGGAATATCCTGCACGAGCAGTCCTTCCCGTCCTATGGATGTAAAAATCCAAATCTGATGGCAATTCATAGTTAATGATATGGCTTACACCTTCAATATCGATTCCACGGGAAGCCAGATCAGTCGCAACGATGAATTGATACTCTAAATCTTTGATTTGCTTCATCATTTTTTTACGCTCACGAGGTGTTAAATCCCCATGAATACGACCGACATTCAACCCTTTTTCAATCAAGGAATTAGCCACATGATCCGCCATTTTTTTTGTGTTCGTGAAAACTATCGCCAAATAAGGATTATAACGAACAATGATGTCATGAAGTAACTGCTCCCTGTTACGGTGGCGAAGCGGTACCAGAACATGTTCAATTTTCGCAGCTGTCGCCTGCTTCGGATTCACTTGAACATACTTAGGATTCTCCATATATTTATTCAAAAACGGCTTCAATTTTTCAGGAATGGTTGCCGAGAAGACAAGCATTTGAATTTTTTCAGCCATACGTGATGCAAACAAATCGACATCTTCAAGGAATCCCATGTCTAGCATAAGGTCCGCTTCATCGACTACAAGCATTTTTGCTGTATACACTTGTAAGGCCTGAGCCTCAACCAAATCCTTGATCCGGCCTGGCGTTCCGATTACCAACTGTGGCTGTGTCTTCAATTTATCTATCATTCGTTGTTTATCAGTACCACCGATGTAACAGCGGACTTGAATCTGCTCATCCTCAGGGAAATGGTCAGCAATTTTCAAAGCTTCTTTGTAGATTTGGTTCGCTAACTCACGGGTTGGTGCGGAAATAATCGCTTGAACCTCATTTTTACCAGCATCAAGCCTGTTCATAATCGGCAGCAAATAGGAATGTGTCTTTCCTGTACCTGTCTGCGACTGGCCAATTAAGCTACTTCCCTTTAAAAGCGACGGAAGCACACGCTCTTGAATTTCCGTCGGCTTATCGAACCCTAAAGTACGAACTGCATCTAGAATGTAGCTTTTCAAATTAAATCGTTCAAATTGGTTTTGTTTCATCAAAAAACTCCTTTATCCTGTCAGTCATTAGACATGTCCTGTTATTATAATAAATTTTACATAAAAAGCGCAAGCGCCTGGGTAGCTCGTGAAGAAAATAGGGATTGTCCCWTAAGGCGCTTTTTGCCTTGTGAGGGCAATCCTCTTTTTCACAGCGAGCTAGGCGCTGAAGCTGGATTTCATAAAAAGCGCAAGCGCTGAGGCTAGTTCTCTTAAAATGGACTCTTGCAAATGAAAAGCCCCTGTCCTGGTCATAGCGTATCCCCCGCAGACATGGAGCTAAAAGACTACCGTTACCATCTTACCTTCTTTCCGGTCACTTCACAACAGCCCAGTCACTCTTTCCTCAAACCTTTTTTGTCGAGCTGCATAATTTATATAGAAGAATACACCAGCATATAAAATCAGAGGAGGTGAAACCTATGTTCCCAGACAGAAATCGTCAACCCGGACCCGGTTTTCAGCCACCAAATGGTCGAAGGATGCAACAGCCGCCAATACCATTTAGTCAACCACCGCAAATCCCCAACCCTTATCAGCAGATGCGGCGGCCGATGGCACAAAACAGACCGCAGGGACCTCAAGGGCCTCAGGGGCCTCAAGGTTTCCGGGGTCCTTTCACCACACCGCAGCGGCAGGAAATGCCGCCAGCAAAGAAAGAAGGTCTATTGTCAAAGATACTCGGTAAGTCGAAACAAAGAACTGCTTCTCCCAACTTGTTTGCACCAGCTGCTCCCACTAACAAAAGTTCTTCAAGAAGCAGCGGAGGCGGCGGTATCTTAGAAACACTAAAAAACCCCGATTCCCTGAACAATATGCTCAACAACACGCAAAAGGTGTTGCAGGCAGCCGAACAATTCACCCCTATGGTGGAACAATATGGACCGGTAATTAAAAACTTGCCTTCCGTGTGGAAAGTTTTCCGGAACATATCATCAGCCGGTGAAACCGAGGACAAGAAAGCGGAAGTTGAAAGCGTGACTAATGTTAAGGCACAAAAAAATAATGAGGTAAAAACGGATTCGAAGGAAAAAGCAAAAGCTGAAGAAGATAAACCCATTCCCCAGGTTCGTACCAAAACCAAAAGGGAAAGGACATCAGGTCCCAAGCTTTATATTTAATGTTTTTAAAAATTTTATCAGGAACTGGCTTTATGCAAATAGGATGTTTTGTAATATCATCTATGGTCTTATATAATAGAAAGGTATAAAAGTGAGAGTTTTTTGCCTTGAGGAGGACACATAGATGAAAGTGATTAAAATTTCCCCGCGCGGCTATTGTTATGGCGTTGTCGATGCCATGGTCATCGCCCGAAATGCGGCTTTAGATAAAACCTTGCCACGCCCCATTTACATTTTGGGAATGATCGTGCATAACAAACATGTAACGGATGCGTTTGAAGAAGAAGGCATCATCACGTTGGACGGCAGCAACCGTCACGATATCATCGAAAAGGTCGACAGCGGAACCGTCATCTTTACTGCTCACGGCGTTTCCCCTGAGATTAGGAAGATTGCTGAGAAAAAAGGGCTTGTCACGCTAGATGCAACCTGTCCCGATGTTACCGCAACCCATGACTTAATACGGGAAAAAGAAGCGGAAGGCTATCAAATTATTTATATTGGCAAGAAAGGCCATCCGGAACCAGAGGGTGCAGTCGGAGTTGCTCCCGATGTCGTTCACCTCGTTCAAAAGGATGAAGACGTCGAAGCCTTGACATTGAATAGCGATAAGATCATTGTGACAAATCAAACAACGATGAGCCAATGGGATGTTTTGGATATCATGGATAAGGTTAAGGAAAAATTCCCACATGCCGAGGTCCATAAGGAAATTTGTTTAGCGACACAGGTACGTCAAGAAGCGGTTGCCAAGCAGGCTGGCGAAGCTGATGTTTTAATTGTCGTCGGTGATCCCAAGAGTAATAATTCAAACCGCCTTGCACAAGTATCCGAGGAAATTGCCAGCACGACAGCTTATCGAATCGCGGACATTTCCGAGCTGAACCTTGAATGGCTAAAAGATGCAGAAACGGTTGCCGTCACTTCAGGGGCATCAACACCCACTCCGATCACAAAGGAAGTTATAGCATTTCTAGAGCAATATGAAGCAAATGAAGAAACGACCTGGAATACCGAAAAGAAAACGCCATTGCATAAAATTTTACCTAAGATTAAAGTGAAAAAATGATCATGCACAAAAAAGGCAGCTGCCCTGGCTGCCTTTTTTCGTCTTTTAAATGAATCGGAAAGGGTCCGTATTCACCCGAGATGGAATGAATTCCACATCGTAGTTCTTTTTGTGACACATTTCTTCAAGGATTCGTGCAACGCCTTTTTTCATCACCTTTTCAACATTGTGGCCTGGGTCCACAATGTTCAAACCAATCATCATAGCGTCATGGGCTGTATGGTAATACATATCACCTGTAACATATACATCCGCACCCTTGAATTTCGCAGTCGTAAAGTATTTATTGCCGTCTCCGCCCAACACGGCCACTTTTTTTATCGGGCTTTGCAAATCTCCAACGACGCGCACCTTTTCAACATCAAGGGTCTGCTTCACATGTTCGGAAAATTGTTCAAGTGTCATTTCTTCAGCAAGCACGCCTATCTTTCCTAATCCAAGTGACTCCCCTTCATTTTCCAGTTTATAAATATCGTACGCAACTTCCTCATATGGGTGGGCTTTAATCATTGCAGAAAGCACTTTCTTCTCGATACTTTCCGGGAATATCGTTTCAACCCTCATTTCAGCTACTGCTTCAAGCTTTCCTTGGGAGCCAATTTCCGGTTCACTGCCTTCACCTGGCACGAAGCGTCCTGTACCTTCCACCGAAAACGAACACTGGCTGTAATTCCCGATTGATCCGGCCCCTGCCTTACCTAAGGCTTCCCTCACCTTTTGTTCGTCGGTCTTTGGAACATATACGACCAATTTCTTTAGAGCTGTCTCGTAAGTTGGAATCAATACCTCTGTATCCTGCAATTGTAGCGCTTCGGCAAGTAAATCATTCACTCCGCCCTTAGCGACATCCAAATTGGTATGTGCAGCATAAACAGCGATATCATGTTTGATCAGCTTTTCGATGATGCGGCCTCCAGCTGCGTTTGTATCGATCTTTTTCAATGGCCGGTAAATAAGCGGATGGTGGGCGATGATCAATTCCACTCCATGTTCTATCGCTTCGTCTACAACCTCTTCCAGCACATCAAGGGCAATCATCACTTTGGTAACCGGCTTATTGAGCTGTCCGACATGCAAACCGATTGGATCTCCCTCCATTGCATATTGCTTTGGGGAGAATTGTTCAAACATTTCAATGATTTTGTGACCATTTACGATCTTCAACCTTTAAGCACCTCCTCAATTACGGAAATTTGGGATATTAATTCATTGCGCTTTGTTTCAAGTCCGCTTCGTCCGCTTTCATCCAATTGTTCGATGATTCTTTCCAAATGTTTTTTCTCATGCTGCCATTTTTTTATGAAAATATCACTGAATTGCTCTCTTAAATATGGTCCGAAAATGAGACCTGTTTGCCTGTTTACATGATAAGGGCGAAGCGGTTCCCCTTTTTCAGCAATTAGGATTTCATAAATTTTCCCATCTTCCTCAAGGATTTCCTCTCCGCTAAGTTCCCAGCCATTATCGATTAGCCAACTGCGAACATTCGCTGCACCGACATTAGGCTGAAGGATAAGCCTTTCCGCCTTGCCGAGTTTCCCTTTTCCGCTTTCCAATATACTTGATATTAAAGTCCCTCCCATGCCTGCAATCGTAATGCATGTCGCTTCATCGGGATTCAATACTTCAAGCCCGTTTCCTTTACGGACCTCTATCTTGTCTCCAAGTCCCGTTATAGCCACTTGCTTGCGGGCTGACTGATAAGGCCCTTCTACTACCTCACCTGCTATAGCGCTGTCACACAGGCCGTTACTCACCGCATAGCACGGTAAGTATGCATGGTCGGAACCTATATCTGCAAGGATGCTTCCTTTTGGTATATGTATGGCAACACGTTCTAATCTCATCGATAGTTTTTCATGATTCATATTTATCAACTCTCTTAATTCAAATAATGTCTTACATTTAATTAGTTTCCCATTAAATTATAACAAGTTCAATCGAAAAATTACAGGAAGGAGAAATAGGGCCCCCTCCATCACTGGATAAAGGGAACCTTCCAGCTGGAATCTTCCTTTTTCGGAATAAAATAAAAACTGACCCAAAAAGGTCGCCATCAAACGATCTCCTGAGTCAGTTTCATGAATTACTTCAGTCCATGAATATATTTGGCCATGGCATCAATGTTCTGTTCTTCGACTAAACCTGATGGCATTGCACCCCGTCCATTAGTGATCACGTTTTTAACCTCGTCAACCGACAGGCGATCGCCAACTCCTTTTAGAGCAGGTCCGACGCCGCCTTGATAGGCGTTACCATGACAAGAGATACAGTTTTGCTTATAGATGTCCTCAGGTGATGCAGACGCACTTTCTTTTTCTTCTGTCTTTTCGCCGCCCTTTTTTTCCTTAGCAAGATCTTTGGCATCACCCAAACCTTTAAACGAAAGTAAAAACATAAGTCCAATACCAAAAACCATGATAATAATAAAAGGCATTACTGGATTGCGCATAGTATTTCCTCCCCTATGTAGAACCTAAACTTACCATATTTAATATTATATACAAACAACTATATATTATTTTACTTGAAAAGAGTTTCAAGTAAAAGCCCAAAAATAGAAGATATTATATAATTTCTTAAAATTGTCAAAAATTTATGTATATTTCCAAACATTTTCATTTCTTCTTACATATATTTCATAATACCCTAAATTCACCGTTTAAAACCGCTAAAATGTCTTTGATTTTATTATTAAAAAGTAAGCAATGACTATAGCCCCTAGGCTTCCCGCTATGGAGAAATGGAGCAGCTTCAGTTTTTTGCCCATTAAAATCCAGAGTCCGCAATTTATGAACAAGAAAACATAAAGGATACCCGCTTTGCCGGGTGCCATGAATTCTGCCAAACTGACTGTTAATAAAAGCAGTGATAACGCCATCCCCATCAACGCCATCTGAAAAATTATTTTCCAGCCGATAAAGCGGCGGACCGCCAGTCCAAAGGCAATGATAGAAATTGTTGTCACAAGCATTTGCATTCTTATGGGTATTTCAGTAAAATAATTCAAAAATACAATAAATGCAAAAAGGGCTCCAATCAACAGTCCTGAAAGAATGTCTTTCTTATCACTCCAGGTTTTATCAAAATTTGCAGGCGGTAGCTCGCCTTGACAGTATAATGCAAGCAGGTAATCACAATATTGCTCCGGAAGCATACGACTTTCCTTCCAGGAGTTTATTTCTTGAATGATGATTTTCTTTCTCATCTCATCCATGAATTTCACATCCTCATGCCGGTCATTTCTTTTTAACAGCTTTTTGCCGCTCTTTTAGGTTGTGGAAACTCTGGAAACTCAGTTATCGAGTTAAACCCATCTCCATTATATAGATAACTGGTTAAATTTTGTTCTTACGAGGAATTTTTTACATCAAACTTCAAAAAAAAAGCCACTCCCGAACGCTGGGCATTCAAAGAGGGCTCTGTAAAGGGCAAAATATATTTTATTCCAAGAAATCTTTCAAGCGTTTGCTGCGGCTTGGATGTCTCAGTTTTCGTAACGCCTTCGCTTCGATTTGACGGATACGCTCGCGGGTAACCCCAAACACCTTACCTACCTCTTCAAGTGTCCGAGTGCGGCCATCATCAAGTCCAAAGCGGAGTCTCAAGACGTTCTCCTCACGGTCAGTAAGTGTATCCAATACGTCTTCAAGCTGTTCTTTCAAAAGTTCATATGCTGCATGTTCTGATGGGGAAGTAGCATCCTGATCTTCAATGAAATCACCTAAATGGGAATCGTCTTCTTCACCTATTGGCGTTTCCAGGGAAACCGGCTCCTGAGCTATTTTCAAGATTTCACGAACTTTTTCAGGAGTTAAGTCCATATCTTCTGCAATTTCTTCCGGAGAAGGTTCACGTCCTAAATCCTGAAGAAGCTGTCTTTGGACACGGATCAATTTATTGATGGTTTCAACCATATGCACCGGTATCCGGATCGTTCTTGCTTGGTCGGCAATGGCACGGGTTATGGCTTGGCGAATCCACCATGTTGCATACGTACTGAATTTGAATCCCTTGCGGTAATCAAATTTTTCTACTGCTTTGATAAGTCCCATATTACCTTCCTGAATCAAATCAAGGAAAAGCATGCCGCGTCCGACATAGCGCTTGGCAATACTGACAACAAGACGAAGGTTAGCTTCAGCCAATCGGCGTTTCGCTTCTTCATCTCCATCCTCAATTCGCGTCGCCAGAGAGATTTCCTCTTCTGCCGATAAAAGGTCGACCYGTCCGATTTCCTTTAAGTACATACGGACTGGATCATTAATTTTAACGCCAGGAGGAACACTTAAATCATTTAAGTCAAACTCCTCTTCTTTTGCAAGTTTCTTCTCATCAGGATCATCTTCATCTTCGTCTTCCTCACCATCCGTGAGTATCTCGACGCCGTTTTCTGTTAACACCTCATAGAACTCATCCATTTGATCGGAATCTAACTCAAAACCGCCAATCATTTCAGCGATTTTTTCTAAAGTCAAAGAGCCTCGTTTTTTACCTAGCTCTATTAATTTTTCTTTAACCTGTTCAAGGCTAAATTCATTATCAACTTGTTTGGAACGTGCTGGTTTTTCAGCCATTAGTTCCCCTCCTTCCAGGACTTACACCTAAACGACTACAACATTTTACGCAATTTAATGATTTCCATGGCAATTTGTGCAGCAGCGACATAATCACTCCGTCTAACTGCATCTTTTTCTTCAACTTGTTTTTCTTTTATCTTTAACAACTTTTCATATTTCAACACTTGATTTATACAATCGGTCAGTTCTTTATCGGTAACTTCCTCATTCACTGACATCATTTCTATTTCCGAAACGATCCTTCTCAAGTTTGGATCCGGTAAATAAGTAAGGAAAAAGCTTGTATCCGGTTCGTGTCCATCTTCATAGAACGCATATAAATAGGTGATGATTGCCTGATGTTCGTCTACATGAAAGACCGTTTGCCCAAGCAGCTGCTGAATTTTAAAAGTCATATCCCTGCTTTTTAGCATATGGGCAATCAACTTCGTTTCAGCATTATGGTGAGCAGGCTTTAACTTATGCTCATATTGCAGGGCCATTTTCTTTTGGGCTGCAGGCTGCGGCAGTGCCCCCTTCTTGCGTTCCGTAAAGAACACCTGTCGCTGCTGCTGTTCCAGCGCATCCAATGATAGGGAAAATTCAGAGGATAACTGCCGGAGATAATGATCCCTCTCCACTGCATTGGGCAATCGCGAAATTTCTTTAAGGACTTCTTCGATATATTGAATTCGATCTCCTTCATTATTTACATTTTTCCCTCGACGCAAATAATGCATTTTGAATGCCATGTAGGTTAAACTGTCCCCTATTACTTCAGAAACAAAGCTTTTTTCACCGAATTCCTTTATGTAGTCATCGGGGTCCAAGTTATCAGGCATGTGAGCGACTTTCACGGAAAAGTCATGGTCCTGTAGCATATTAACTGCACGATTGGCTGCGTTCAATCCCGCAGAGTCCGAATCGTAGCAAATAAGTATCTGGTCAGTATTTCTTTTTAAAAGCTGGATATGCTGTTCCGTCAGGGCAGTCCCCATTGTAGCGACTGAATTTTCTACACCTGCACGAACAGCTGAAATACAATCGGCAAAGCCTTCAAAAATGACTACTTGTTCTTTCTTTCGTATGTGCGGTCTTGCATGATGGAAATTATATAAAGTTTTACTTTTATTAAAGATTGGCGTTTCAGGACTATTCAAATATTTGGGCTCATCGTCCCCCATCGCTCTCCCTGAAAACGCAATCGTATTTCCTTGATGATCCATAATTGGAAACATGACTCTATTTCTGAAACGGTCAAAATATGACTCGTCTTTTTCCCTGTAAATAATAAGCCCTGCCTGCTCCATGTATTCTGCTGGAAACCCACGTTTTAAAAGAAACTTGGATACGAAGTCCCATGAATCCAAAGAGTAGCCAATTTGGAACTTTTCTATCGTCTCTTCAGTGAACCCTCGTTTAAGTAAATATTCGAGAGCATCCTGGCCCTCCTTCGTGTTAACGAGGAGATGATGATAAAACTTTCGCAGCAGGTCATGGGCTTCAACCATTTGCTGAGAGCCTGCAGGCATGTTAGAACGCTTGGAATCCTTATTAATTTCAACATCCAAAGGAACATTTCCTTTTTCAGCTAAAACTTTTGCAGATTCCACAAAGTTGTAGCCTTCTATATCCATTAAGAAGGTAAAAATATTTCCGCCTGCCCCACAACCAAAACAGTGAAAGATTTGCTTTTCCGCTGAAACGGAAAACGAGGGCGAGTTTTCACCATGAAAAGGACAAAGGCCAAAATAATTGCGCCCTTGCTTCTTCAGCTGGACATACTCCCCAATTAAATCAACAATGTCAACAGCTTCGCGAATTTGGTTAATTTTTTCATCTTCTATACGGCCATTTATCATTTTTCCACCTTGCAATACTGGTGATAGTTTCTAATTCGATACTGTTTCCTAATTCCCTGCAAAGTTCGACAAAGTTTTCAAAAGTTTATTTGTAAAACATATACGGTCTTCCTTTGTGAATGCTTTCGGCCCTTTCGTATGTTTACCCTGCCTGCGGAGTTTCGCCGACTGATAACGCATATCCAATAACATGAAAATATTCTCTTCGGTGTATTCTTTTCCCCTAGGCGACAGAACATAAACGCTTTTAGGAAGCAGGGTCCCAGCCAAACCAATATCTGCAGTAACGACAATATCACCCTTTTTTACTGAATTTACTATATAAAGATCTGCCGCTTCTTTGTCTGCATCGACATATACCCATTTACCTTCAGGGTTATTCATCATATTTTTATATGATGCAACAAAACAGACTTCAACATCGTGCAATCCTGCACAATGAAGGATCTCGTCTTTCACCGGGCATGCATCGGCATCGACGTGTATGGTAGGTTTATTATTCATACCTTCTAATTCTACATCTTTCTGCATAATCCTTTTTCTCCCCTAAACTTTATGAAGATATAGTGAATTTTCAGCATTGGTTCATAGAGTTCCCTCTAAAGAAGCCAACATTTATTCTTCAAGGAATACCAGCTTTCTTAAGTGAAAGCGCCACTTTTCCCTTGAATAAGGCCCACCCATTTTGAATTATACGGAACATGTCGAATTATTTTTATGATAAAAACCTTGACATCTCATTAACCTTTAGTTTATTCCTTATTAATTAAGTCTAAACCTTAAGATTACTTTTTTCTCACAATTTTTTATTATAGTCTATTTGATTAGAAGATGCCAACATTTAAATTCCGATTTTATTTTCATGCAAATCAAGGGATTTTCATTTGGAAAAACAGAGGAATTATATGTATTTATTTTCAATTCATTCTTGATATTCCCTTTATTGACCTTGGCATTAAAATGTGAGCTGACACTTAAAGTGTCAAGCTCACATTTTGGTTTGCCTTGATTATATGGATCAACGATTTTTGTTTTGAAGGATATTGATGATCAAATTGGCTGTTTCTTCAACAGCTTTATTGGTTACATCAATAATTGGACAGTTCAGCCTTGATATGATTTTATCAAAGTATGTCAATTCTTCTTTTATTCGCTCCACATTTGCGTAAATCGCATGATCATTGAGCCCGAGTGACTTTAATCGTTCTTTGCGAATATGGTTCAGCTTTTCCGGACTGATCTTTAAACCAATGCATTTTTCAGGCGGCACCAAAAACAGCTCTTCTGGCGGTTCCACCTCAGGCACTAAAGGTACATTCGCCACTTTATAGCGTTTGTGGGCTAAATACTGTGATAACGGTGTTTTTGAAGTGCGTGAAACACCTACAAGGACGATATCAGCACGTAAAATGCCTCGGGGATCACGTCCATCATCATATTTCACTGCAAATTCAATGGCTTCCACACGCTTGAAATAATCATCATCCAGCTTTCTTACAAGACCAGGTTCATTAAGAGGCCCTTTTGGTGCCCTTTCCTGAAGGATGTCCATAAGCGGCCCTAAAATGTCATAAGCAGACAGGTTTTCTTTTTCGACCTGTGCTTTCATATACGCTCTAATAGCTGGCTTCACAAGGGTATAAGCAATGATCGCCCCATCTAATTTAGCCAGTGAAATCACTTCATCCACGTTTTGTTCATCTTCAATGTACGGAATTCGCTTTATGGAAAAAGCAGATCCCGAGAACTGGCTTGCAGCTGCTTTTGTAACCAATTCCGCTGTTTCCCCTACTGAATCCGATACAACATATATAATAGAACCGTTCATATTCTCCGTCATTCCTTTTGCAAGCCCCCTAATAGCCTTCATCAGCCAAAGCTACGAATGCTTTCGTAATATTGGTTTTTGTAATTCTTCCAATTACTTCATAGCCTTTTTCTGTGTCTTTGACGACCGGTAATGAGTCGATTTGCTTATCAATCAATTTTTTGGCAACATCAATCAAAAGGTCTTCTTTTGAACACATTGTAATATTGGGCATCCTAGTCATGATGATATTGACTGGAATGGAGTTAAGCTCTTGTTTCCCAATACTCGCACGCAACAAGTCTTTCCTTGATAAGACACCAACAAGCAATGCATGCTTATCGACAACGAACATTGTCCCGACATCTTCTAAAAACATCATGACGATTGCATCATATACGGAAATGCCCTCGTCAACAACGACCGGGATCGATTGGTAGTCTCGTACATAAAGATGGTTAAGGCTGTCGGTCAAAAGCTGTGTTCCTGACCTGCCTGTATAGAAATACCCGACCCGCGGCCTGGCATCAAGAAAACCTGCCATCGTCAATATGGCTAGATCTGGACGAAGAGTCGCCCTAGTAAGGTTCAATCTATCGGCAATATGCTCTCCAGTAATCGGTCCGTTTTCTTTTACAATTTGTAAAATCTGTTCCTGACGCTTATTCAGTTGGATTATAATCACCACCCCACTGCTTTCGCAGAGTAAAGTAACAAAAGTCATTCATTTAATAATTATATACTAAATTATTTAATAAGGGCATGTTTGTCCTATTTATTGACCATTTATCTTTTTATAGAAATCGGAAACCCTTGTTTAAAGTGTTTCCGATTTCCATACACCCTTTCAATTATGTAAGGATGATTTTATTCATGGCAGCAAAACCTGCAACCAAATCACTGATTTCCTTCATAAGAGATAAACGGTTACTGCGGATTGCTTCATCGTCTGCCATGACCATTGTATTCTCGAAATACGATTCTATTTCCGATTGGAGCGAAACAAGCTGTTCAAACCGCTCATTCTCATCTTTAGATTCAGTATAACGAATTGCTACATTTTGATATTTTTCGTATAGCGCTTTTTCTTGATCATTTTCAAAGAAAGTTGGATCGACTGTCACTTTATTGTCACATTTCACGGCAATGTTCATGACGCGGCTTAAAGCTTCCAGATTTTCTTTAAATCCTGCTTCGTCTTTTTTCGCATCCAAGACGTGTGCACGTTCCACGATGGAGTGGATATAACCGATCTCATTGACCAGAACTGCGTCAATCAAATCGTAACGGATTTGCTGTTCTTGCAGCAGGTGTTTGACACGCGCTTTAAAGAATGTGAACATATCAGATTTAACATCCTCAAGATCACGTTTTAAGATACCTTTTGATTCTACACCTTTAAGACCTATAACAATAAGCTCCTCTAAAGAGATATTCCATTTCTTCTCCGCTAGAATTTGGACGACACCGCTCGCCTGCCTTCTTAGTGCGTATGGATCCTGGGAACCTGTCGGAATGACGCCAATAGCGAAGAATGAAGACAAAGTATCAATTTTTTCAGCTAAACTAACAACCGCTCCAATGACAGAAGGCGGAACATTGTCATCCGCATGCCTCGGCATATAGTGTTCATTGATAGCTGCGGCCACTTCCTTGGTTTCTCCTTTTAGGAGTGCATATTTCTCACCCATATACCCTTGCAATTCAGGGAATTCATAAACCATATGGCTCACCAAATCGAACTTGGCAATTTCCGCTGCACGAAGGGCCATTTCTTTTTCCGCCTTTAAATTCAAGGCATCCGCAAGGACTCCGGTAACTGCAGTTACTCTGGCAGTTTTCTCAGCCAATGTACCAATTTCTTCATGATAAACGATGCTGTCCAGCTTTTTCAAAGCAGCCGAAATCTCTTTTTTCTGATCTTCCTTATAGAAGAATGCTGCATCCGATAGCCGTGCACGCAATACTTTTTCATTTCCTTTAGAAACCTTATCCAAATGGCGATCATCACCATTACGCACGGTTACAAAGAAAGCAAGTAGCTTGCCGTCCTGATCTTTGACAGGGAAATAACGTTGGTGCTCCTTCATTGAAGTGATCAGGACCTCTGGAGGAAGCTCAAGGAATTCTTCTTCGAAGTGTCCAAATAACACCGTTGGATACTCCACCAAATTATTGACTTCTTCAAGCAGTTCTTCATCGACCGGGATGATCCAGCCCTTTTCCTGCTCAAGCCCTTTAATCTGATCTAGAATAACTTGTCTGCGTTTATCCGGATCCGCCATTACAAATTGTTCTTTTAACGTTTCTTCGTACCGTGCCGGCTGCTCGATGATTGCGCTATCGCCCAAGAAACGATGTCCCTTTGTTTCACGGGCCGTCTCGACACCAGCGATGCTAAATGGCACCACTTCATTTCCGAATAAGGCAATCAGCCATTTAATCGGACGGACGAAGCGGAGCTCTTGATTGGCCCAACGCATGTTTTTCGGGAACGTCATGCCGCTGATGATTTCAGCAAGCTCAGATAAAAGCTGTACAGTCGGCTGTCCTTTTATGAATTTATTCACATGGGCATATTCCACACCCTTGAGTTCTTTAAAATAAATATCGTCTGAAGTCATGCCTTGGCCCCTGACAAATCCCAATGCGGCTTTAGACCAATTGCCTTCGCTGTCCAAAGCTATTTTCTTAGCCGGTCCTTTTGCTTCTTCTTCGATATCCTTTTGTGATTCTTCCACGTCTTTCACCAATATGGCCAAACGTCTTGGTGTGGAAAACGCTTCAACTTCTCCGAATTCAATCGCTTTTTCCGTTAGCCATTTCTGCACTTTATCTGATAGCTGTTTCATGGAAGCTGTCACAAAACGTGCTGGCAGCTCTTCCAATCCAATTTCCAATAACAAATCACGCTTGCTCATTTGTATTCTCCCCTTTCACTTTCAGAATCGGGAAGCCTAATTTTTCCCGCTCTTCATAGAAGGTTTTAGCGACCTTACGCGCTAGGTTACGGCAGCGGGCAATATATCCCGTTCTTTCCGTCACCGAGATGGCACCTTTGGCATCCAAAAGGTTAAACGTATGTGAACATTTCAAAACATAATCATAGGCAGGATGCACAAGCCCTTCTTCCATTTGGCGATGCGCTTCCTTTTCATACATCGTGAAAAGTTGAAACAGCATATCTAGGTCGGATGTTTCAAACGTATATTTTGAATGTTCGTATTCCGGCTGTCCAAATATATCCCGGACCGTGAATCCTTCTGTCCATTCCAGGTCAAATACGTTTTCCTTATCTTGAATGTAAGAGGCGAGACGTTCGATCCCGTATGTAATCTCCACGGAAACCGGCTTACATTCAAGGCCGCCCACTTGTTGGAAATATGTAAATTGCGTGATTTCCATTCCATCAAGCCATACTTCCCAACCGAGACCAGCACACCCTAGTGATGGGTTTTCCCAATTGTCCTCCACAAAACGAATATCATGCTCTAGCGGATTAATCCCTAACGCGCGCAATGAATCCAAATATAAATCTTGGATATTGTCAGGCGACGGCTTCATGATCACTTGGAACTGATGATGCTGATACAGCCGATTAGGGTTCTCGCCATAACGACCGTCAGCCGGACGGCGGGATGGCTCCACGTAAGCAACACTCCAAGGCTCAGGTCCAATGGCTCTCAGGAACGTGTATGGGCTCATCGTTCCTGCCCCTTTTTCTACATCATAAGCATTCATTAATATGCAGCCTTGTTCAGACCAATGCTTTTGTAACGTTAAAATCATATTTTGAATATTCATTGTACACCTCCAGGTTATTTAAACGGCTATTTAAAAATTAAGGATTGGAATCCTTTCACAGGCAAACAAAAAACTCCCGTCCCTATGCGAAATGCATAGGGACGAGAGTATACCCGCGGTTCCACCCTAATTGCCGTTTATAAAACGGCCTCTTTTCAAAGCAACATGCTCCGGAAACGCCCTTCCCTGTAAATCCATATCCCGGCTTCCACCGTCCCGGGTTCGCTTTTTATGGAGAATGACAGATACTCTTTTCCATCAACGCAATCTTCTTATTTTGATGATTAGAATTTTATACAAACTAGCATGGAATGTCAATAGGTCAGATCTTAAAACATATCTTTCATCGTATCAATCTGTTTTAGGAACTTTTTTGATTTCAAATGGAGACCGGAATATTCCTCATAATAAGCATCTATTATTTTCTGGATTTCCTTTTTCGTTTCAGGCTTAATGGAAATGTTTCCCAGCCTTGATAAATCGAAATAATAAAATATCCTCAGCAATTTGACGGCTGCAGGTGAAATTTTAAAATGATAGGGATCCTTCCCGAGACAGCGGTGACAAATAAAGCCCGCTTCCCGAAGCGAGAAGGCGAATTCCCCTTCCGTTTCGCCACAAACAGCACATTGATTCAGCACTGGGTTAATCCCATTGACGGGCAGCATCTTCATTTCAAAAATGAATTTCAAAACCTCTGCGTCATATTCTTCGTTTATGTAATGCAAGGTTTGCAAAAGCAATTCATACAAATATGGATTCGGTTTTTTATCATCGACGCTTTTATCAAGCAACTCAACAATATAAGAAGCATAAGCAGTCGCAAAAAGATCCTCCCGTATGTAACGGAGTGAATCGACCATTTCGCCTTGCTGAAGACTTCCGAGTCCGGTTGAAGTGGTTACAAGGAAATACCCGGAGCAAAAAAGCTGGGTGACGGCAGCAAGCCTGCTATTAGGTTTACTGGCTCCTCTTGCCATAACACCAATTTTTCCAAGCTCTCGGGTATATATAGTAATGATTTTGTTATTTTCTCCATATGCAGTTCGCCTTATGACAATGCCCTCACATTTTTGGAGCATACCAAGACACCACCCATGTTCGCCAAGACTAACCTATGAAACAGGAAAATCAATTTCTGCTAGCTCATCTTTCAATACCAAGGGTCTTTCCTGTCTTTCGACTTCTATCTCCTTAAACAGCAAATAGGTGTCCACATTACCTGTTTCACTAAATAATTCCCAGGTAAAATCCAACATATAAAGCCCACCTTTCATTTTTAACTAGCAATATGAATATCCGACCATATGATTAGCTTGACCGTTTTCCAAACTTTCATGACTCGTAAATTTTGTTAATTAATACTCGCTCTCATTGAAACCATAATCGCGAAGCTGGCTGGCTTTGTTACGCCAATCCTTCTGTACCTTTACCCAAAGTTCCAAGAAAACTTTCGAGCCCAATAAGTTTTCGATGTCCACCCTGGCACGGCTACCGACTTCTTTAAGCATTTTCCCTTGCTTTCCGATGACGATGCCTTTTTGTGAATCACGCTCGACAACGATCGTTGCCATGACATTAATGGTATCACTGTTATCCATTTTTTTAATTGAATCGATGACAACAGCCACTGAATGCGGAATTTCCTCACGCGTAAGGTGCAATACCTTCTCGCGGACCAATTCAGAAATGATAAAACGTTCCGGATGGTCGGTCACTTGGTCAGCTGGATAAAACTGGGGACCTTCAGGTAGGTGTTCCTTGATTTGTTCAAGCAATGTATCGACGTTATTTCCTTCAAGTGCAGAAATCGGAACGACTGCCGCAAAAGGGTAAAGCTGTTGATATTTTTCAATGATTGGTAGTAAATCATCTGGATGCATCGCATCTATTTTGTTTACAACCAGGAAAACAGGAGTTTTTACGGTTTGAAGTTTTTCGATGATAAACTCGTCACCGCGTCCGTATCCTTCAGTCGCATTGATCATGAAGAGAATCAAATCGACTTCTTTCAATGTATTCGTTGCCACTTTCATCATGAAATCCCCAAGCTTATGCTTTGGTTTATGAATGCCGGGTGTATCAATGAAAATCATTTGTGAATCGTTTTGCGTAAGTACGCCTTGAACCTTATTTCTTGTAGTTTGGGGTTTATCACTCATAATCGCGATCTTTTGACCGATGACCCGATTCAGAAATGTACTCTTTCCAACATTAGGTCGTCCAATTATCGAAATGAAACCTGATTTGTAACCTTTTACTTGTGTATCATCAAATAATTTATCCATTTAAATCCTCCGGTGAAAAAGCTCCTGGAAGCAATTCCTGTACTGTTAGTTCTTTTATATCCCCATTTAAGTTGGTCAAAACAACCGGCATATCCTGGTCGCACAGTTCTGAAATAACCTGCCTGCACGCCCCGCATGGAGAAACGGGACCATCGGTATCTGCCACGACTGCAAGTTTAGTGAACTTTTTATCGTTATGGGCATAAGCGCTGAATAAAGCGGTCCTTTCGGCACAATTACACATGCTGTACGCAGCATTTTCTATATTACAACCATGATAGACCTTCCCATCAGTGGTCAAAAGGGCTGCCCCCACTTTAAATTTGGAATAAGGTACATAAGCTTTTTCTCTAGCTTTTTTAGCTTCCTCAATCAATTCATTCGTATTCAATTCACATCTTCCTTTCAAATTGAGTACCATTTGGCCAACCTACAGGCCAAACTTAGGCAAAAAGATAATTAATCCAACTATTATGGAGAATATAGCATATATGAATACTGCGCCGGCTGCAATATCTTTTGCCTGCTTGGCTAGGGGATGGATTTGATCCGTCACAAGGTCAACTACCCTTTCAATCGCTGAATTAACGAGCTCTAACGTAATCGTACCGGCTATGGCCGCCAAAATGAAAAGCCATTCCATCCCATTCAATGAGAAATACCAGCCAAAGAAAACGACGATTGCCGTTAACGCGAAATGAATCTTAATGTTGCGTTCCGTTCGAACAGCCTCCAAAATTCCCTGACAGGCAAAAGAGAAACTTTTTAATAATGGATACCTTTTTTTACCCTTCTCTTGAAAGTCCATATTCTTCCAAGATCTCCTTTTGTTTCGTAAACATCTCTTTTTCATCTTCTTCATTCATGTGGTCGAAACCTAATAAATGAAGAAAGCCATGCAGTGCTAAAAATCCAAGTTCACGATCGAATGAATGCCCATATTCTTCAGCCTGCTCTTTCGTTCGTTCAATGGAAATGATGATATCGCCTAATATGCGGGGCATTTCCACCCCGACAATTTCCACTTCATCTTCCCCCATTTCTTCAAGTGCAAAAGAAATGACATCGGTTACTGAATCTTTATGACGATATTCTTTATTGATTTCCCGAATTCTCTCATTGTCTACAAATGTAACCGATAGCTCGGTATCTTTTTCAATGTTTTCTTTTTTAGCCGCAAATTGCAGAATGCTTTCAACAAGTCGCTGAGCTTCTTCCGTTACTTCGTTCGTTTCATCCATTAAATCGATAGCTAAAATCATTCTTTCACCTTCTGTCCTAATTTATCCGCCTCCGGATATTCAATCCTGGAGTGGAAGATACCATTAAGCGATTCACATAAGGAATGCTTCACGATACTCAATTCTCTCATAGTAATGTCACATTCATCAAATTGACCATCTTGAATCCTGTCCTGAATGATGAAACTTACCAGTTCTTCAATCTTCTCTGGGGTTGGGTGCTGCATCGATCTGACTGCAGCTTCCACACTATCGGCAATGCCTATTACAGCTACTTCCTTCATTATCGCCCTTGGCCCGGGATACCGGTAAGCCGATTCCAGTGTGGCATCATCCTGTTTTTTTGCCTTATGGTAGAAAAACTTCAATAAAGTTGTCCCATGATGCTGCTCTGCAATATCCACTATCTCTTTCGGGAATTTGTGGCTTCGCAGCATCTCACCGCCATCTACGGCATGAGCGATGATGATATCCCTGCTCGTTTCAGGCGGCAGCCGATCATGCGGGTTCTCCACGTTCATCTGATTTTCGATGAAGAAGTGCGGCCGTTTCGTTTTACCGATATCATGATAATAACTGCCGACCCTTGCCAGCAATCCATTAGATCCAATGGCTTCACAAGCCGATTCTGCCAAATTGGCGACCATTACACTGTGATGATAAGTCCCCGGAGCCTCAATCAAGATCTTCCGCAGTAACGGATGATTGGGGTTCGAAAGCTCGATAAGCTTAATAGATGATAAGATCCCGAAACCAGCCTCGAAAAACGGTAAAAGGCCCATGGTCAAAACAGCTGAACCAACTCCAGAACCTATCGCAGCAACAGCATAATATAAATACTCCATTCTAGTATAATGGCCGTCCATGATGAAGATGAGGGAAAATACGAATGCCATATTGATTAAAGACAATAGTAGCCCTGCAACCAGAACCTTTGATTTGAAATTGGGCCGCGATAAAATGATGATTGCCGTCAATCCCCCGAAAATGATATAAAGCCCCATCGAGAAATCCAGATTACCAGGCGTATCACCATTAAATATAATCGTACCATATGAGCCTAACAATATGATCATGGCTACCGCTAACTTATCGTTCAATAATATCTTGATGAGCATCGCCGCCATGGCACCCGGGAAAATGTATTCCAAATTCGAGTTTTTCAGGTCTGCCAGAATGCTGACCGTTTTCATGGTAGCCATTGAAAGGATAAAGACAAGACTGAAGATCAATAACTGATTGTACTTGTTATCCTTTTTGGAAATCGAAAAGTAGAAAAAGTAATAAAAAGCTGCAAAAGTCAGAAATATGAATAGCAGCAGGCCGATATACGGGTAAATGGTAGACTCCGTATTTAAAAAGCCTGCCAGTTCAAGCTGCCTATATACATCCCTGTCCACTAACTGGTTCTCTTCTACGATGATCTGTCCCTGGAGGATCCTGATTGGCTCCACGCTTTCGACCGCTTTCCGTCGCTGTTCCTCGGTTTTATCCTTATCGAAAAACACATTTTGAATGATTGCCGTGCGCGCCAGGGAATTGGAAGCTTTCTTCATATCGCTATTAATGCTCATATAGCCCAATTCCTCTACAACCTTTTTCTTGGCATTTTCGACGTCACTGGCAGCGATGCGGGAGCTCATCACATTATTCACGGCAGTAATGGTTGAATCTTTCGCTATTTTCAACTCATCTTCATCCGCCTGGACTAAGGCAAGGAAAACGGATTCCTCAATATTTTTATTGACTTCATCGGTCAATTTTTCTTTTAATATGGAAACTTTTTGAGCATCCGTCTTTATGGTCCCTTTTTTATTTTCTTTACCATCATCATCATGCTCTTTATCGGGGTCCGTTTCTTTATTCACCTCAATCGCTGAATCGAAGATGGATGAAATCAGATCGACTTTATTTTTGGCATATTCTTTTTTTAATGAATATACATCAGCCACCTGTTTTGAAATCTCTTCTTTTTCCTGTTCGGTCTTATAGGTATCTTCCACAGTCTTCGTTGAACGGATTGTTTGTTCCGAAGGCTTAAAAAGCTCTACCTCGACCTTTTCCGGCTTGACGTTGGAGAACATTAACCCATACGCAAACAAACCAAGTATGATAAACAATAACACTTGAAAAAAGCGATGGACCAACAGCCCTTTTATTTTAGTGAAAAATTTCTGGATACGATTCAAGGAAGGTCCTCCTAAAAAATGATGTTTATTATTCTAGATATGTAAAATCATAACAGTTTTCATGTAAATTTTCACCTCGTATTGATAAATGTAAACCTTCTTTCGTTCCATATCCACTTTTTAGCCAAAAAGATAGGTCATTTAGTCACATCACGAAAAATCCGCCGATTGAAAATGGCGGATTTTTTTCTTATCACTTTGCCTGCTCGTAAGCAGTAATGATTTTGGCGACAAGCGGATGTCTTACTACATCACTTTGCTCAAAATAAACAAAGGAAAGGCCTTTAACATTCTTCAAGATCTCTTCTACCCGTATAAGACCTGACTTTATGCCTTTTGGAAGGTCAATCTGGGTCCGATCTCCCGTAATGACCATTTTCGATCCGAACCCTAGCCGGGTCAGGAACATCTTCATTTGGGCTTCCGTCGTATTTTGGGCTTCATCCAAAATGACAAAGGCATCTTCAAGCGTACGGCCCCTCATATAAGCCAGAGGAGCTATTTCGATCGTTCCGCGCTCTATCATCCGTTGGGTCTGTTCCATCCCAAGGAGGTCATGGAGAGCGTCATACAGCGGCCGTAGGTAAGGATCTACCTTTTCTTTTAGATCACCAGGCAGAAAACCCAGGCTTTCGCCCGCTTCGACGGCAGGACGTGTCAGGATGATCCGTTTTACATGTCCATTTTTCAATGCATTGATCGCCATTACAACAGCAAGATAGGTCTTCCCGGTTCCGGCAGGCCCAATTCCAAATACCAGGTCATGTTTCTTTATTGCCTGGATATAGTATCTCTGCCCGATAGTTTTGACTTTAATGGATTTCCCCTTAGCCGTTTTCGCGATTTCCTCATCATATAATTCACCAAAATACTCCAAGGTGCCTTTTCTTGCCAATTCAATTGCATAAAGCACATCTCTAGAGCTGATTGCAATTCCTTTTCTGATCACTGTCAATAGTGCCTTAAGTATTTCCTGTCCCATCGTTACGCGCTCGATATCCCCGGCAACACTCACCGCTTCACCCCGGGTAATGACGGAAATGCCTAGCTCCTCTTCAAGCACTTTCACATTTGAATCCCCATTGCCCAATAAAGCGATCGCTTCATTAGGTGACTCTATTTCCAGCTTAATTACTTTCACATCATCTGCCATTCGTTAGTCTCCTTGAATGATTGGCTGTCCAATCGCTATATCTTCAATAACTTGGTAATGTATAGATAATTTAACTTTACCATTCTCTATGCTTTCGTGCAAAATTTTTTCTTCGACGATTTCATCTTCCTCGTCTAAATGCTTTTCCAATTCTGCTTTAGCCATTTTCCTGCCTTCCTTCACCGCTTCTTCCTCTGTATAACTCCGAACAATGTCTTCCTTGCTCCTTAAGGTCACCTGTTTATAAGAAATGGGCAGTTCCCATTGAAGAAAGTGAAACGGCCTCACTGTCGTTTCTTTTACCTGTTTTTCATATCCCGGATCCTTGAATCCCCAAATAGGCAGTGAAAATTCCCCCATTTTCAAAAAGTGCCTACTCGTTTCATTTCCGTTAAAAACAGCAAACTTGGTTTTTAACGGAACATCCACTTTCGCTTTATACCACGTTTTCCCTTTTATTACTCCCTTTGCGGATACAATTTCCTGTTTATCCTCTTTTCCAATCAGTCCTGAAACAAGAAGCTGTCCTTTTCCTACATAATCATTCACATTAACTATAGATTGTCCCTTTTCAACGAACATATTAGTGATGATCGCTTTTTTGGAAGCTACCAAATTCTGTGGAGATGTTTTCTCGACTTCTTTAGGCTGCCGTTTTTCAACAACCCTGAAATGGTATGTCGTTCCCTTTAGCTCTACCCCCACCCATGTCAATGCACCAATCCGGTCCGACAGCTTACGCTGAATCGTATCCACATCATCAACAAAGAATTGCACTTTACCGATCTTCACGCCCATCTTGTCCAATTCTTTCCGGATGGCATGCTCGGTTGCCGGCTTGGCATCTTGTACCTCGATGCCCCATACCATATTGGAAAGTACAAATATGCAAAGCAGGAAAGCGATCAGGCCCACTAAAAATCCGCTGTTTTTCATAACCCTCTTCATGAGGAAAGGGACACCCTTTCCCTGCATGAATTTTACTTTACAATCGCTCTTACGCATGACCTGACGGAGTTTAGGGATATCCCTAACATCCATATGAAAAATCAGGGCTTCGCTGCCGACGCGCTTCACATCCCAGATATGCAGCCCTCTTCTCGTCAGCATGTTAATCAGCCGTTCTGCGCCTTTTCCATATGCCTTCACTTTTACATAGCCTGTATAATAGTTTGTCCATTGGTTTTTCATGGAGACCTCCCGGGATCATTCATTGATAAAATAAACCTTGTCAATTTTGCCTTCAAGCATGATTTCTTCCGGCAAAATCGTCTTTATGACAAAGGCGTTTCCCTTTATCAGCAACTGCCCATTTTTCAGCATCAATCGCACTTCGCTGTCTGTAAAAGCCAATAAGCCACGATGGTTTTCAATATAAATATGTAATTGTCCGATCATTGTAATTCGCGGCAGGTCCATCATGACATCTTGCGGAAGGTCCATTGTTTTGGTCATAAGCTGTTTCACTTTTTTTCCCCAATTGCGTGCCATAAAAAAGAACCCCCTTTCATCTCAATGTATGAAATGAAAGAGGGTTCTAGCACAAAATTATAAGGGAATGAAAGCCTATTTTTTCGTGGCATCAAGGATGTAATGAAAAAAGCCCGGTGTTGCACTCTGTTACCTTCTGGACCTCTGAAGACTTCGCTTCGCCCTTGGTGGTCCCAGCACTTCTGACATGATGATGCCATCAATCAGCTGCTTTTTGCCAAAAGAAGGTCCTTTGCGATAGACCGGACTGCTGTTATCAGATATCGCTGATGTAATTTGATCCGCCTTCGCTTTTTGATATAAACGCTCTTGATCGTACTTCTGCTGAAGCCGTCTAAGCTCAGCAATCCTTTTGTTCGCTTCATTCTTCGTCTCATCGTTTACTTCAACAGCCTGCGTTGCCTGCTGTTCGACTTTCCTTACGGGAGCAGGGGCAGGCCTTTGCTGCTGATCCCCTTGTGACATTTCACCTTGAAGCTCCCGCATGACCTCCTGCCAGTTCTTTTTCGGAGGCCTGTTTGGATCACCATTTTGCTGAGGCTGCTTTTTCTTTCCTAACATGGACGTTAAAATACCGATCAAGACAATGATAAGGAATGGGTTCTTGAGAAAGAAATCAATAATATCTCCCATTTAAAGACCTCCCTTCCCTGACCTAATTATTATTATTGTTGTTATTTCCATCTTTTGGATTTTCGGATATTTTACTGATGGAATCGCGCATATCCGTATCTGCCGTGATGTTTTGGATATTCATATAATCCATCACTCCCAGATTTCCGCTTTTCAGTGCATCGGCCATTGCCAACGGAACTTCCGCTTCTGATTGAACAACCTTCGCTCTCATTTCCTGAACACGGGCAACCATTTCCTGTTCAAGTGCAACAGCCATTGCACGGCGTTCTTCGGCTTTTGCCTGGGCTATTTTCTTATCGGCCTCAGCTTGGTCAGTCTGTAATATGGCCCCAATATTTTTCCCGATATCCACTTCAGCGATATCAATGGAAAGAATTTCAAATGCCGTTCCAGAATCCAACCCTTTTGATAAAACCGTTCTTGAAATCAAATCGGGGTTTTCAAGTACATCCGTATGCATTTTCGAAGCACCGATCGTCGATACGATCCCTTCACCTACACGGGCAATGATTGTCTCTTCGCCGGCACCACCGACTAGACGTTCAATATTGGCACGGACCGTAATCCTCGCCTTCGCTTTCACTTCAATACCATTCATCGCTACACCAGAGATGAATGGAGTTTCGATCACTTTCGGGTTAACGCTCATTTGAACGGCTTGCAGTACATCCCGACCTGCAAGGTCAATAGCTGCACCCCGTTCGAAAGGTAACACGATATTGGCACGTTCTGCAGCAATTAAAGCATTCACTACGCGATCGACATTACCGCCTGCAAGGTAATGGCTCTCCAATTGATTCGTTGAAACATTGATTCCAGCCTTATGGGCCTTGATAAGCGGATTGACAACCCTGCTTGGTATAACACGGCGAAGCCTCATCCCTACTAATGTAAATATACTGATTTTGACTCCTGCCGCTAAAGCGGAAATCCATAACATTACTGGTACGAATGTGAAAAACACTGCCAATACGATTATGGCAGCAATCACTGCCAGTACAATAAATATCGTTCCTGAAGTTATCACTTAATGATTCATCCTTCCTGTTTCTAAAAATTTTTTAATTTGAATCCGGAATTTCCCGGACGACCACCCTAGATCCTTCAACTTTAACGATCATGATTGACGAACCTTTGGAAATAAAGCTTCCTTCAGTCACGACATCCACTCTTTCATCTTTGATTAAAGCTGTTCCTGAAGGCCTCAAATCTGTAAGGGCCTTCCCTTCCACACCTAATAAATCCACTCGATTCGGATTGCTGACATATCCTTGTTCCGTTTTTGTTGCATCGGTTAATATCATTTTCCTGAAAAATTTCATTTGTTTTCCAAACACCTTTACAAGTAGGATGAATACCAAAATGGATACGGTGACCGCAATTAGCAAGGATATCGTCATATTAACCGGATCACCTGATGCGAGGAATAAACTCCCCACAATCGCCGTAAATCCAAGCAGCCCGATAATCCCCCCTGGGATAAAAAACTCAACTAATACAAGAATGACCCCAATGATGAACATCGCTAACGATTCGTACCCGGTGATACCAGCGACAAGATGACCATAGAAGAATAAGACAAGACTGGAGATCCCAATTACCCCCGGAATTCCAAAACCAGGTGAAAACAATTCAATCACAATCCCGATTCCTGCTATCGTCAATAAAATCGGGACGACAATCGGATTGGTCAAAAAGCGGGCAAGTTTCTCTGGAAAGCTTTCTTCGATTGACCGAATATCGGCATCCTCAACCCCAAGTATACTATACAACTCCGCTTTCCCAGAGACGGTGCCTTCACTATAACCAGCCTTTTTTGCCTGTTCAGCTGTAAATGTCAGCAACTTTCCTCTTTCCGCCCCATATTCGGGAAGGTCGATGTCATCATCCGCCATCGCCTGAGCGAATATGGGATCGCGACCATTTTGTTCTGCAGCAGTCTTCATGGCAGCCAGCCAATAAGATTGGGCTTTCTTACCTGCAGCGTTCCCCGTTGAATCAATCACTGCCGCTGATCCCATAGTGGCACTTGGAACCATATAGATCTCATCTGCACTTAGGGAAATATATGCACCTGCAGATAAAGCCCTGTTATTCACGTAAGCAACAGTCTTAATTGGTGAATCGGACAGTAACTTCGCAATTTCCCCTGCTGCATCCACAGCGCCTCCAGGGGTGTTCACCTCGAATACCACAAGATCTGCATCAGCAGCTTCAGCAGTGGTCAGCGCACGCTCCAAAAAGGCCGAGAGTCCCTTTTCCACCGTTTCTTCAATTGGAACATGGTAAACGATCTTCTCTTTTGCAGAAACCACCGATCCTCCAAATGAAGACATGGTGAACAGCAATCCAAATAAGAGTACAGATAAATAACGCCAAATTTTCAGCCAGAACGCCCCCCTTTACCGTATTAAACGCTGTAAGTGCCTCCAATTTTCAGGAAGATACTTACCAGTAAAATTCAGCCCGCAACTAAAATTCGAATAAGGAGCAAATGAAGCAACCCTATACTCTGTTCTTTAGTTATTACGTATGTATATGAAAAAGGTTTCAAAAAAAGCAAATAAAATTGAAAGTGCCCATATTATCTTCAATAATATACGCACAAAAACCAGGAAATACACAAAAACCACAGGCAATTTGCCTGCGGTTAGGTTTCGAGTTTTAAGTTTCGAGTTTAAGATAGATGTTGTTGTACTAATTTGTTTACTAGAGAACCATCCGCTTTACCTTTAACTTTAGGCATTAAAGCTCCCATAACTCTCCCCATATCTGCTTTGGATGTTGCATTGACTTCTTCAATCGTTTGTTTAACAATTTTAGAAATCTCTTCTTCTGAAAGTTGCTCAGGCATATATGCCTCTACGTATACTAGTTCGGTGCGGACTTTATCCACGAGATCGGAACGACCTGCGTTTTCAAACTCCTGGAGGGAGTCTTTGCGTTGTTTTAATTCGCGAGAGAGCACTGTCAATTCTTCATCATCTGTTAAATCTTGTCTCTGCTTCAGTGCTTCGTTTTGAATAGAAGCTTTCAGCATCCGAATAACAGATAGTTTGTCCTTTTCCTTGTTCTTCATCGCTTGTTTCATATCATTATTTAAACGCTCGAGAAGACTCATCTTTCCACCCTCTCTTAGAATTTACGTTTTCTTGCAGCTTCAGACTTTTTCTTACGTTTTACGCTTGGTTTTTCATAAAATTCACGCTTCCTAGCTTCCTGAAGCGATCCTGCTTTAGATACAGTACGTTTGAAACGACGAAGAGCATCTTCAAGCGATTCGTTTTTACGAACGACGGTTTTAGACATCTCTTTCCCTCCCTCCGAAAACAACACACTAACTCAAGTTGTCAACATGTTATACATGTACTAAACAATTATAATATATCATCTTTAGCAGGTCAACCAATAAAATCAAACTTATTTTGAATATTATCATGTTATTATCATAATTTTTCTTTAAACCATCATTCAACGGCATGGAAACCCAATTTATAGCATGTCTCCCCTTAACGGACCATAAGTTATTAAAGGGGTGACAGTCATGTATGAACTATTTTTATTCCTACTATTCATTGCGATATTTTTGGCTGGTATGTCAGTTTTACGAATCGGGTTGTTCAATATGTCCGGTGCAGCATTAAAAACATTTCTCTCAAAAGTAACGGATAAACCATGGAAGGGTTTCATGGCCGGAACCATCTTTACAGGGATCTTGCAGAGCAGCTCGGCGGTCATGGTCATGACTGTCGGCCTCGTTTCTGCAGGAAGCTTAACGTTCCCGCAAACAATCGGGATTATTCTTGGAACGAATATCGGATCCACCTTCACGGCAGAGTTCATGACCTTCTCTTTGGATGGTTGGATCATTCCAGGTGTCATCAGCGGCGCTTTCCTTTGCTTCATGCCAAATGTATTATCGCGAAGCTTAGGGATGACACTGATCGGAATCTCGGCCATCTTCGCGGCTATGAGTGGTTTTAAAACACTTTCGACACCAATTGCAGCCTATCCATCCATACAAACGCTCATTAATTACATAGAGGGCCATATGAGTTATGCCCTATTAGCAGGGATATTATTGACGGCACTCATTCACTCTAGTTCGGCTACCATCGGGATAGCCATGAGCTTTTTGATGAATGGGGAGTTATCCGTCAATTCCGCAATCATCATCATGTTTGGATCCAATATAGGCACTTGCATCACCGGATACATGGCCAGCATCGGGTCTGGTAGACAAGCTGCCTTCACAGCTTATGCACATATTTGGCTAAACGTCATCGGGGTTGCTGCATTCCTGCCTTTTGTGGACATCCTGGAACGAACGGCTGCCTTTTTCACCGAAAACGAGGGGAAACAACTCGCCCATGCTAGTGTCATTTTCAATATCTTGACTTCTTTGGCTGTCCTGCCTTTCGCACGCCAATTCTCCAGCTTCATTCTTTGGGTGCACCGTCCCCCTAAAAAATAAAGGCCTGACCTAAAAGTCAATGGCTTTGGGGACAATTTCGGCGGTTTGCTCGTGAGTTTTGGTGCTTTACTCGTGAGTTTTGCACTTTTACTCGTGAATTTCGGTGCTTTACTCGTGAATTTTGCGCTTTTACTCGTGAATTCCAATTTCCTCCTCAAAATTGCGCGCTTTAGCTTAATTTTGGGGCGTTTTCTTTTGCATTTTCATGACATTCACTCAATTCCGGTACTTTACTCGTGAGTTTTGCACTTTTACTCGTGAATTTCGGTGCTTTACTCGTGAATTTTGCACTTTTACTCGTGAGTTTTGGTGCTTTACTCGTGAATTTCAATTTCCTCCTCAAAATTGCGTGCTTTAGCTTAATTTTGGGGCGTTTTCTTTTGCATTTTCATGACATTCACTCAATTCCGGTGCTTTACTCGTGAGTTTTGCACTTTTACTCGTGATATTGCGCTTTTACTCGTGAATTCCGGTGCTTTACTCGTGAATTTTGCGCTTTTACTCGTGAATTTCATTTTCCTCCTCAAAATTGCGTGCTTTGGCTTAATTTTGGGGCGTTTTCTTTTGCATTTTCATGACATTCACTCAATTTCGGTGCTTTACTCGTGAATTCGCCATTCTAACTCTGAAACTCGCCGCTTGTGCGGTTTTCTTTAAAAGTTGCTGGTTCCAAAAATAAGTAGTGAGAATTCAAAATTGATACATCTTTCATTCTTTGCCGTGGAGAGCTTTTTCTTGGACAGGAATGAAGCAAGCGCGATCAGACGTGGTGGGAAAAAGGGAATAAAAAAAGGCGGAGAAAAATTATTCTCCGCCTTTTAAAAAAATCAATAATCGGATTCAGCCGTTAAGCCCTTTACGATGGAGACACCTGCACTCGCACCAATTCTTGTTGCACCAGCTTCAATCACTTTCTGGGCATCACTCGTGTTGCGGACACCACCTGAAGCTTTGACACCGATATCGGGACCGACCGTTTTTCTCATGAGCGTGATATCTTCAACAGTCGCACCGCCGGTCGAAAAACCAGTTGATGTTTTAACATAATCCGTTCCCGCTTTTACTGCCAGTTCACAAGCACGGACTTTTTCTTCCTCAGTCAATAGAGAGGTTTCAATGATTACTTTCGATAGAGCCTTACCAGTGGATGCAGCTATCACAGCACGGATATCCCGCTCTACCAACTCATCATCCTTGTCCTTCAATGCGCCGATATTGATCACCATATCGACTTCGTGAGCACCATTGCTGATGGCATCTTTCGTTTCAAAAGCTTTAGTTTCCGGTGTGGTTGCACCTAGAGGGAACCCGATAACCGTACAAACTTTCACTTCTGACCCTTCCAAAAGTTCGCTTGCATACTTAACCCATGTCGGGTTTACGCATACGGAAGCAAAGTTATACTCTCTCGCTTCTTCGCATAATACCTTAATTTGCTCTTTGGTTGCATCTGCTTTTAATAACGTGTGGTCAATTAAACCTGCTACATTTTGTGACATTAATAATCCTCCTCAAAAACAATCTATAACTAGTTGTACGTACCTCTAATCATACCATAATTTATCCACTTTGACGATATATATAGTCTTTACCCGAACGTTCCAAGAAAACACATCAAACAGAGAATAAAAAAAAGACAGCGTTAAATCGCCGTCTTAAATATTTGATGCTTGTTGCAATGGTAAATCCTTTACGATCGTCACGAACTGTCCTTCACTAAATGGATAGCCAGACTTTGTAATTTTCACTTTTACGATTTCACCGACCATTTCATCTGAAGCCGGGAAAACGATTTTCATATAATTATCGGAGTAGCCTTCATAAAGGCCATTTTCCAACTTCGTTTCAGGAATGACTTCCAGAACTTCACCCTCGAATCGGGAGGCATACTCTTTTGCCAGCTGATCCGACAAAGCGATAAGCCGGTGGACACGTTCATTTTTGACATCTTCATCCACTTGATCCTCCATACGGGCAGCCGGAGTCCCTGTCCGTTTTGAATAAGGGAAAACATGAAGTTCGGAGAATTTATATTTTTCTATAAAGTTATATGTCTCCATGAATTCTTCTTCGGTTTCACCTGGGAAACCTACGATGACATCAGAGGTAACAGCAAGACCTGGAAGTGCAATTTTCAACTTTTCAATTCGATCACCGAAGAAATCCATCGTATATTTACGTCTCATCCGTTTTAGTACTGTATCGGAACCCGATTGAATTGGTATATGCAGATGACGTACGACTTTTTTCGAATTCGTCAGCACTTCAATGATCTCATCTGTAATTTGGCTGGCTTCAATGGATGAAATACGGATACGCTTCAGCCCATCGATTTTTTCCAAGTCCCGCAGCAGCATCGCCAAATTATAGTCCTTCAAATCGTCTCCGTAGCCGCCAGTATGGATTCCGGTCAGGACTAACTCCTTATAGCCTGCCTCGACAAGCTGCTCAGCTTGGTGAACGACTTCCTTCGGATCGCGGGAACGCATCAAGCCACGAGCCCAAGGTATGATGCAGAAAGTGCAGAAATTATTGCAACCTTCCTGAATCTTTAGCGAAGCGCGTGTACGGTCTGTAAAAGCAGGTACATCCAACTCTTCATAGACACGGTTTTTCATGATATTTCCTACAGCATTGATTGGTTGACGCTCAACCTTGAATTGCTCGATATAATCAAGAAGTTTAACCCTGTCCTGTGTTCCTACAACAATATCCACACCTGGTATGGCCATGATTTCAGCTGGCGATGTCTGAGCGTAACATCCCGTTACCGCTATGACGGCATTCGGATTTTTACGAATGGCACGACGGATGACCTGACGGCTTTTCTTATCGCCAGTGTTTGTCACCGTGCATGTGTTGATGACATATACATCTGATGTATTTTCAAACTCAACACGATCATATCCCCCAGTTTTAAATAATTGCCAAATAGCCTCTGTTTCATAATGATTCACTTTACAGCCTAATGTATGGAAAGCGACCGTTGCCATTTTTCATCACCTCAAAAGTTCTACATGATAAGAAACAGCGGAAAGTGCATATAAAGGTGCTGTTTCAGTTCTTAATATTCTTGGTCCAAGACCGCAAGCTACAAAACCGGCATCAGACAGTTTTTCAATTTCCTTATCTGCTAAACCACCTTCAGGACCAAAGACAAATAAGATCGATTGCCCTCCGGTGATATCCTTCAGGACCGAAGCGAGTACAGAAGTTTCCCCCCGCTTTGCCTCTTCTTCAAAAGCGATTAATTTATGATCGAAACCAGTTGCATACCCAGCTAGCTGATCTGCCGTCATCGGCTCCTTGATGGCAGGGATAACGGTGCGGTGAGATTGCTCGGCCGCCTCTTTTGAAATCTTCTGGAGCCTCTCCAATTTCTTGCCTACCTTTTTGTGGTCCCATTTTACCACCGAACGAGCAGCAATAAAAGGGATAAACTCAACCGCACCCAGTTCCGTACCCTTTTGTACGATATATTCCAATTTATCCCCTTTAGGCAGACCGCTCGCTATCACAACCCTCACAGGAAGTTCCTTTTCTTCATTCTTCCATTCGATAACAGTCCCTATAACAACTTCATCAGTTATTTCGGAAATTTCCGTGACAGCAGTCATACCATTAGCTTTCACCGTGATTATCCGTTCTCCCGGTCCCATTCTCATCACCCTGGAGATATGGTGAAAATCATCACCTGATATCGTCACCGTGTTTCCATTGATGTCTTCTTCGTTAAGAAAATACCGTTGCACACTGCCACCTACTTCATCTAGTCTAAAATACATACAGCGGCTAACAGTCAGGTTTCCCGAATGCAAGCCATGCAAGGATTCAAGCTAAAAAAAGGTACTCTGACTATCAAAATACCCGATAATCAGAGTAACTTTTTCAATTAATCATTTCTTTTCGCTATTATTGCTACCCAATCTTCCATCAAGATCGTTTCCTCAATGGTGAATCCAGATCCTATAATCGCATCCTTCACATCTTGTTTCTTTGGTTGAATGATCCCAGAAGCGATGAAATATCCGCCAGGTTTAACCACTTTCGCTACATCATCCGTAAATCGCATGATCACTTCGGCAAGAATATTAGCCACGACGACATCCGCTTGTTCATTCACACCATCCAGCAAGTTGCCTTGTGAAACGGACACTTTATTCTGAACGTTATTAAGTTCCACATTTTGAATAGCTGACTGTACAGCCACTTCATCCAAATCAAGGGACTGGATTCGTTCGGCATCCAATAACGCAGCAGCAATGCTTAGAACCCCAGAACCCGTTCCTACATCAACAACTAAATCCCCTGGACGAACTGTACGTTCCAGCGCTTGGATGCACATGACCGTTGTCGGATGTGTCCCTGTTCCGAAGGCCATGCCGGGATCAAGTTCAATGATCAATTCGTCACTGCTGACAGGAGTATAATCTTCCCATGTCGGTACGATGGTAAACCGTTCGGAAATCTTGACGGGATTATAATATTTTTTCCAAGCCGTCGCCCATTCTTCTTCATTCACTTCACTAATTGAAACAATATTCTTCCCAAGGTCTATATCAAATTGAAGGAGATTATTAATTGATTCCTTTATAGCATCAACAGTTTCACCAAGGAAGCTGTTAACTGGCAAATAAGCCTTAATCAATACACCTTCATCCGGATAATCATCTGGGTTTAAGTGGTAGATTTCGCCAAAAACATTTTCGCGTTCCTTGACTAATTCTAGAGGATCCTCAATGACAACACCGCTGGCACCTGCCTCATGAAGAATATTCGAAACAGGTTCAACCGCTTCATTCGTTGTTTGGATTGCAAATTCAGACCACTTCATAATCTACCAACTCCCAATTTGTTCTTTTACTTTAATTCACCTATCTTTAAAAGCACGCTTCACTTTTGAGAAAAAACCATCATGATGTTCATCAATACCTTGACCGCTGGTATCGCTGAACTCACGAAGCAGGTCTTTTTGTTTTTCCGTTAATTTTTTAGGTGTGACCACTAATACGACCACATGTTGATCTCCTTGCCCATATCCTCTGACATTAGGAACACCTTTGCCTTTTAAACGGAAGCGCGTGCTCGTTTGTGTACCGGCAGGGATTTTCAGCTTCACTTTACCATGAAGGGTCGGAACTTCTATTTCATCCCCTAGTGCGGCCTGAGCAAAAGTAACAGGCATTTCACAATAGATATCATCGCCATCCCGCTCAAAGAATTCATGACTGCGCACATGGAAGACTACATACAGATCTCCGGCTGGTCCGCCATTGATTCCTGGCTCGCCTTGTCCGGTTACACGCAATTGCTGGCCATCATCAATTCCTGCTGGCACCTTAACTTGGATCTTTTTACGTTTTTGGACTTTTCCGTCCCCGCCGCATGTTGAACATTTATTAGGAATGATTTTTCCTGTTCCTTGACAATGATGACATGCTCTCCGGTTCACAATCCTTCCGAACGCTGTGTTTTGTTCTACATTCAATTGACCGGTCCCATGACAATGTGAACAGTTTTCCACTTTTGTACCTGGTTTTGCACCTGATCCTTTGCATGTATCACAATTCTCTTCACGCGGAATTTCAATTTCAGTCTCTTTTCCAAATGCAGCCTCTTCAAAAGAAAGCGTCATCGTATACTGTAAATCCGCCCCTTGACGTGGTGCATTCGGATCTCTCCTGCGTCCGCCGCCCCCAAAGAAACTGCTGAAAATATCTTCAAAACCGCCGAAACCACCAAAGTCCTGACCGCCAAAGCCCTGATTTGGATCTGTATGTCCGAATTGGTCATAATGGGCCTTTTTCTGTTCGTCGCTCAATACTTCGTAAGCTTCCTTGATTTCTTTAAATTTATCCGCAGCATCGTCCGCTTTATTAATATCAGGGTGATATTGTTTGGAGAGCTTACGATACGCTTTTTTGATTTCATCCTTCGAAGCACTCTTCGAAAGGCCTAACACCTCATAATAATCGCGTTTACTCATATCTAAAATCCACTCCCGATTCGATTCACATAAAGGTAATATTATCACTGAACGAAGATAATAATCAACTAGAAAAGTACAAACGGCTTTAACACTTTTTTGTAAATTGTAATGCCAGTCCCAATTTGCACACATTTCTCTCTAAATTTCCATGATTCCCCACCAGCGATTGTAAGAACAAAAGAAAATCAGATACCAACACTTCCTGGCAATGATTCCATCCACTGTAAAAAAAGCCAAAGTCAAGATAACCTGACTTTGACTTTTCTACAATGGCAGGCAGAAATCAACTGCCCAATATATATCAGTGTCCCGATTGGGTCACTTTTTATTTTTTCTCTTCTTCGTTAACTTCCGTGTACTCTGCATCAACTACATTATCGTCCTGAGCAGATTCGCCAGCACCGGCTTCACCAGCTTGCTGAGCTTTTGCCGCTTCTTCATAAAGCTTCATTGTCAAAGCTTGAACGATTTCATTAAGTGCATCTTTTTTCACGCGGATTTCTTCAAGCTCATTTTTCTCGATTGCAGCTTTCAGTTCGTCCTTCGCTTCATTCGCTTTAGTTACTTCCGCTTCGTCAACTTTACCTTCTAGATCTTTAAGCGTTTTTTCCGTTTGGAAAACTAATTGATCAGCTTCGTTACGAAGTTCGACTTCTTCTTTACGTTGTTTATCGCTATCGGCATTTTCTTCCGCCTCACGTACCATGCGGTCGATTTCTTCATCAGAAAGGCCTGAAGATGATTTGATGGTGATCGCTTGTTCTTTGTTCGTGCCAAGATCTTTCGCACGAACGTTCACGATACCATTTTTATCGATATCGAATGTCACTTCAACTTGTGGAATTCCACGCGGTGCCGGTGGAATGTCACTCAATTGGAAACGACCAAGAGTTTTGTTATCCGCTGACATTGGACGTTCACCTTGCAGGACATGGATATCAACTGCCGTTTGATTATCAGCCGCTGTCGAGAATACTTGTGATTTACTTGTCGGAATCGTAGTATTACGGTCAATCAGTTTCGTGAATACTCCGCCCATCGTTTCAATTCCAAGTGAAAGTGGAGTTACATCCAGAAGGACTACGTCTTTAACATCCCCTGTCAATACGCCACCTTGAATTGCAGCACCCATGGCCACTACTTCATCAGGGTTTACACCTTTGCTTGGTTCTTGACCGATTTCCTTTTTGATCGCTTCAACAACCGCAGGAATACGTGTAGATCCGCCAACAAGGATTACTTTGTCGATTTCAGATGCTGAAAGGCCAGCATCTTTCAATGCTTGACGAGTTGGTCCCATAGTGCGTTCCACAAGACCTGAAGAAAGCTCATCGAATTTAGCTCTAGTCATCGTTACGTCCAAGTGAAGCGGGCCAGCATCTCCAGCTGTGATGAATGGTAAAGAAATTTGAGTTGAAGTTACGCCGGAAAGATCTTTTTTCGCTTTTTCAGCTGCATCTTTCAAACGTTGAACCGCCATTTTGTCTTTTGAAAGGTCGATTCCGTTTTCTTTCTTGAATGCTTCTACTAGGTAATCGATGATGACTTGGTCGAAATCATCTCCACCTAGACGGTTGTCACCGGCTGTCGACTTAACTTCGAAAACGCCATCCCCAAGTTCCATGATCGATACGTCAAATGTACCGCCGCCAAGGTCGAATACAAGGATCGTTTGATCTTCTTCCGTTTTATCCAAACCGTATGCAAGTGCTGCAGCTGTCGGTTCGTTGATGATACGTTCCACTTCAAGACCAGCAATTTGACCGGCATCCTTAGTTGCTTGACGTTCTGCATCATTGAAATAAGCAGGTACAGTGATAACCGCTTTTGTAACTTTTTCGCCAAGATACTCTTCAGCGTATGATTTTAAGTATTGAAGGATGATTGCAGACACTTCCTGAGGTGAGTATTCTTTTCCTTCAATTACTTCTTTATGGTCGGTACCCATATGGCGTTTAATGGAAATGATCGTGTTAGGGTTAGTAATCGCTTGGCGTTTTGCCACTTCTCCCACTTGTCTTTCTCCATTTTTGAATGCCACTACGGATGGTGTTGTACGGTTTCCTTCTGGATTCGGGATTACTTTTGGTTCCCCGCCTTCAAGTACAGATACACAAGAGTTTGTTGTACCTAAGTCAATACCAATAATCTTGCTCATAGTTTCACTACCTCCCAATTATTATATGTAAAAATCTTATTCGTTCACTTTTACCATTGCAGGTCGAATAACACGGTCTTTAAGAAGGTATCCTTTTTGGAATTCCTCGACGACGATGTTAGAACCGAAGTTTTCATCTTGAACTTGCATGACCGCTTGATGCAAACGCGGATCGAACTCTTCACCAACCGAACTGATCGGTTCGATGCCTTCTTTAGTCAATGCATCAGTAATCGCTTTGTAGACCATTTCCATGCCAGATAGCAGGGATTTCGTCTGTTCATTTTCCGCTTCGATTTTTGTAGCTCTTTCAAAATTATCAAGAGCCTCCACTAAATCAATGGCAATACTTTGAACTCTATATTTTTGAGCCGCCTCCATATCAAGCTTGGCACGGCGTCTTGAATTATCAAAATCGGCCTGCAGACGAAGATAACGGTTATCCATTTCTTCGATTTTTGCCTGAAGCTCAGCAATCTTTTCATGAGCCAATTGAAGTTCATCTTTTTCAACCGGAGTTTCCTCCTGGTTTTGTTCAGCTGGAATTTCATCTTCAGCGAAAACTGCATCTGCAGCGCTTTCCTCGATTGTTTGATTTTCCAATGTTTGTTCTTCGTTTTTATTTTCTGTCACAATCTCACCTCCCTAAAAGGGTTATACAATTTATGCTAAAGTAATACGTCAGGCTGCGGAGTATGACCTCCGCCACCTTAACAATATTACCTTTGCTCCTATTTTTGATACAGTTTTGTCATCAGGGCCGTTAAATCTTTCGAGAAAAACGAAAGCAAACTGATCACTCTCGAATATTCCATTCTCGTTGGACCCAATATGGCTAATGTGCCCACTTGCTCCTGCCCGATTGAGTAGGTTGCCGTAATCAAACTGCAGTCATCGAGCACTGTGTTTTGATTTTCACGGCCAATCTTGACGTGGATGCCCGATGGATTTTGGGTAATGAGTTCATAAAATCCCTGTTCCTGCTCAATCATTGATAAAAGCGTGCTTACTTTAGCAATATCATGGAACTCCGGCTGCCTCAGCATATTCGTTTTCCCGCCGAAAAATATCTTTTCGGGTTTTGTGTCCGTCAGGGTATCCGCCAGGACCGAGACCATCGATCCATAGTTATGGATGTGACGACTCAAAAGAACAGCCACTTCCTTATAAATCTTATCCTTTAGATCAACCAGCGGAACATCGACCAAACGGGAATTTAATATGTTCACCATCTTTTCAATTTCGTTTATATCCAAAGAAGGCGGTAAGGAAATCATTCGATTTTCCACATGACCTGTATCAGTGATAATGATGGCTATTGCCGTTTCGGGGCTCAGAGGAATGATCTGGATTTTTTTCAGCTTATGCTCATTCACTTTTGGCCCCAGTACAATCGCCGTATAATTCGTCAGTTCCGAAAGTATTTTCGCTGACTTTTGAACGATCTTTTCCAATTCATAAATTCGTTCTACAAATACGGATTTTAATATCTTCATTTCATTCTTTTTCGGAGCTTGAGGAGAAAGTAAATGATCCACATAATATCTATACCCTTTTTCAGAAGGAATCCTGCCGGAAGAAGTATGGGTTTTTTCTAGAAATCCCATTTCTTCAAGATCGGACATTTCGTTTCGAATTGTGGCAGAGCTGAACGTAATTTCATCTTTCTTCGACAAGCTTCGTGACCCAACTGGCTGTGCAGAATGGATAAAATCCTCGATTATCACTTGTAGAATCAATAATTGACGATCAGTTAGCATGTATGATCACCTCTGTTAGCACTCTGTCTCTCCGAGTGCTAATATACTAATAAATTATCAAATGAAGCTTATGATGTCAACAATGAAAACCCCTAATTCATCGTTAAAATAACATAGATTTACTTCACTCGGAATCAATAACGCCTAAAAATGATTGGAACACTTCATTTCCAAGCAATTTTCCCCGTTCGGTCAAGCGCACGAACCCGCCTTCTATCTTAAGCAGACCCTTTGCCGATTCTTCTTCGAGCGGTTTCCTGAAAATCTCCGTCATTTCAACAAAAAATTTATTCTTGAAGATTTCCAATGAAACTCCTTCCGTTTTTCGGAGACCCAAAAACATCTCCTCTTCCATCCGTTCATGAAGCGGTACTGGGTGCTTCTCCAAAACAGGCAGCTGGTTCGCCATCAATGGTGCGATATATTTTTTCACCGGACCATGATTGGCCACTCTTGTTCCTCCAGTATAGCCATGTGCACCGGCACCAATCCCATAATACTCCGCATTATCCCAATATGTCAGATTGTGCCGGCTTTCAAACCCTTCACGGGCAAAATTACTGATTTCATATTGATGCAGACCATGCTTCTCCATCTCTTCCATCAGCCTCTCATACATCGAAGCCTCGAGCTCCTGCGGCGGCAGGTTTAATTTACCCCTTCGCATCTGATTATAAAAAACCGTCTTCGGTTCAACGATCAATGAGTAGCTCGAATAATGCGGCAATTGAAGGGCAATCGCTTTATCCAGCGTATCATTGAAATCTTCCATCGTTTGGCCCGGCAATCCATAAATCAGATCGATGCTGATATTCGTAAAGCCAACCTCTTGAGCCAGATGAATCGTTTCATATACTTCCAGAGCCCGGTGGGTCCGGCCAATTCGTTTTAATAAATCATCATTGAAGCTTTGCACACCAAAGCTAAGTCTATTGACACCTGAATGATAAAGTATCTCGAGTTTTTCTCTCGAAAGATCCCCTGGATTGGCTTCAAATGTATATTCAGCCTTTTTGGGGTCAAATGGCAGGGTTTCATTGATTGCTTCACATAAGAATGCAAGCTGCTTTTCATCTAGGGAGGTCGGTGTCCCTCCACCGACAAAAACAGTATCCAATCCTGCAGTCGGGTATTTGGAAAGCTGCATCTCCATTTCCCTTTTCATCATCTGTAAATAATCGTCGACCGGCTGTCCCTGCAAAAACACTTTATTAAAATCACAATAGTGACAAATATGTTCACAAAATGGTATATGGAGGTAGGCGCTTTTAATCATTGTGTTCACAACCTTTTAATCGAATGAGTCGATAGAAAAAGAGGCTAGATCTCCTCTACCCTCTTTTTTCTATCTATCGTTTATTTTATTTATTTTTTTGGTGTCGTATCATCCATTTTCAAAACAGCCATGAAAGCTTCTTGCGGCACTTCAACGGAACCTACCTGTTTCATCCGCTTTTTACCTTCTTTCTGTTTTTCGAGCAACTTACGTTTACGGGAAATATCGCCGCCGTAACATTTAGCCAATACGTTTTTGCGCATTGCACTAATCGAAGAACGAGCCACGATTTTTTGCCCGATTGCCGCTTGGATCGGCACTTCAAATTGTTGTCTTGGAATCAATTTCTTCAATTTTTCAACAATGACTTTACCGCGTTCATAGGCAAAGTCCTTATGAACGATGAAACTTAAAGCATCGACAGTTTCAGCATTCAGTAAGATATCCATCTTCACAAGCTTGGACGGTTTGTAGCCAATCAACTCATAATCGAATGAAGCATAGCCTCTTGTATTGGATTTCAATTGATCGAAGAAATCATACACGATTTCCGATAAAGGTATTTCATAATGAATGCTCACACGGGTCTCATCGATATATTCCATATCAATGAAGTTGCCGCGTTTATTTTGACAGATTTCCATGATCGTTCCGACGAACTCCGTCGGTGCCATCATCGTCGCTTTGACGTATGGCTCCTCGACCCGTTCAATCTTTTGAGCATCTGGCATATTAGACGGGTTATCTACTTTCAGGACCGTTCCGTCTGTTTGGATCACATCATAAATAACACTCGGCGCAGTTGTGATCAGATCAATTTTGAATTCACGTTCAATCCGTTCCTGGATAATTTCCATATGAAGGAGTCCAAGGAATCCGCAACGGAAACCGAAGCCCAATGCTTGCGATGATTCCGCTTCGAACTGCAGCGCTGAATCGTTCAATTCCAATTTCTCTAACGCATCCCGTAAATCATTGAATTTCGATGCGTCAATTGGGTATAGACCGCAATATACCATCGGATTCATCTTCCGGTAGCCCGGCAATGGTTCTGTCGCACTATTTACGGCACCGGTAATCGTATCACCAACAGTCGTATCACCAACGTTTTTAATGGCTGCCGTAAGGAAACCTACATCACCGACGTTCAGTTCATCCAACAGCTGGGTCTTTGGATTGAAGACACCCAATTCGGTTACATCAAATTCCTTGCCCGTGGACATCATTTTGATTTTGTCGCCCACTTTAATGGAACCTTCAACAACACGGATATAAGCAACCACACCGCGGTACGCATCAAACAGTGAATCGAAAATAAGCGCCTTGAACGGGGCATCGGGATCTCCCTGTGGAGCTGGGACCAATTCAACGACCTGCTCCAAAATCTCCTCGATTCCGATTCCCGCTTTAGCTGAAGCCAAAACTGCATCGGAAGCATCCAATCCGATTACTTCCTCGATTTCTCCACGTACCCGTTCCGGATCGGCACTCGGCAAATCAATTTTATTGATGACCGGAATGATTTCCAGATTGTTGTCCAAAGCTAAATACACGTTTGCAAGCGTTTGGGCCTCAATACCCTGTGCCGCATCGACAACAAGGACAGCCCCTTCACAAGCTGCAAGGCTTCGTGACACTTCATACGTAAAATCGACATGTCCCGGTGTATCAATAAGATGGAAAATATATTCTTCGCCATCTTTCGCATTATATTTCAATTGAATCGCATTCAATTTAATCGTAATTCCACGCTCACGCTCTAAATCCATGGAATCCAACAGTTGACTCTTCATTTCACGCTGAGTCATGGCGTTCGTTTTTTCAATGATACGATCCGCCAATGTAGATTTACCATGATCAATATGAGCGATGATGGAAAAGTTACGAATCTTTGATTGTCTTTTTAATTTTTCTTCTCTATTCATGACGTTCACTCCCACTAGTCGACACAATACACTATTTTTTATTATATCAATAGAAAATGCAAGATTCAACAGAATAGTTACAAAAGAAGCATCATTACAGGGCAAAGCAAAAAAAAAGGCTGCATTCCGGATTCGGATGCAGCCTTTGGATAGGGCACACTCAACTTATTCCACACCTAAATCATATCGATAAGTGCTTGGAAGGCCCCTGATATGGTATCTCCAAGTGCTTTGCCGATCGAAGAGAAAAAGTTGAATGCTTTCATTTCTTCAAGCTTTTCTTTTTTCGTCTCCAAATCATGACTTGTTACTTTTTGTCCAAGGATATCCGCTTCCATCTCCCCTTTGTCCGATTGGTTAATGATGAATGCACTATTCAAAGAGGGATCCTCATACCCCTTCATTTTTTTCATCCCATCGTTCGCTTGCTGCATCCCAATAAGGACACCTAAAAATAATACGAGTACAATCCCTGTACATTTCAACCAAAATCGAACCATGATAGAGAACTCCTTTCAATTACTTCGCTTCCGATTCCCCAGTCGTTTTATCCACTGCTTTGGCATCCCAATAAAATTCGCTGAAAGCATCGCTAAAGGCATCAACGGTTAAGTACATTTCCTCGAATGTATTATCAACACCGCCAATTTCAATGAGCATGGCATTGCCTGACAAATCCTGATTATATATACCATTATGGCTAGTTCCGCCCTGTTTCATAAGCCCGCGTGAAATCCCTGGGTATTTTTTCTCCAAAGCTATATGAAGCTTATTGGCAAGTGCGGCATTTTTTTCATAGTTCGGATTATTGCCCCCGATCACGAAGGCGATTTTGGCATACTCTTTACCTTTGATCGTAATTGTCGTATCCTTTTTCCGCTTTGCATCGCGATGGATATCAATCAGATATTCCAAATCTTTGTTAGTGGCCAATGCCGTCTGGACTGACTTTCGGGATTCTTGATAGGATTTGGTATAATTCAATCCTTTATTATTGAGATTTCCCATGATATCCGTTTTATCGAGCGAGGAACCGATCCCCTTATCAGCCAGATCTTCAACCATCCTTTTCCCGAGTTTCGTAATATTGATTTTAGAATGGTAGGCCAGATCCGGATTGGTCACGCCTTTTAAATAAGGAAGGTACGATTCCCGGTTATGGCTATGATAAATCTCGACCACTTTCCGGCCATTGGTCGTTTGATTCGGCTGATTGGCCACTCCTTTTTCCGGTTCTTCAATCTTATCCAGGTTTTGCAGGGATGCATCCCTTTCTTCATTCAGGACGTCTACAGGCGGTGAGGATTCATACGGCATATTTGTATAATTCGTCCCCTCCCCAGCCACGAGGATTTCATTATCAAAAATCGAGAAGCCAGGAAGTTCCCGGCCAAGTAAACTTCGCGGGTCCTCAAATGAAATGTTAGTCGAGACTTTTATCAATTGATTCGTGATCACCGATTCCTGCTTACCTTCTGGCAGGGCATTAAAAAAATAATGATTTTCATTTGCCAGCATCGCGAACAGCATTTTTCCTGAAAATTGGTTCGCAACGGTATGTACGGAATTCGAGGATATCCGATATTCCGGTCTTAGGGAAGTCATGACCCCGCTGACTGAAAAAACAAAAAGAAGCAAGGCGAGAATACCTAGAAAAGTTTTTATTATTGTTGATCCGTGAATGGCTGTTATGATTCCTGGCGAATTTCTTCTTTTCATTCTTCCACCCTCTCTATAGCTTGTCTATTAATACCTATGACTTTGCTAGAAAGGGTAGAACACCATTTTTGGGCACTTAAAATGATTTAACGGGTATAGTAACCGGTATTTTCTTGATTTATTGAATGATGCAGCGCTGCATTTAACCCATTGGCTATCAAATTGGCCATATCCTCAATGAAAACATCCACTTCCTTCGGTGTAACCATTAAATTTTGGCCAAGCGGTGACAGCACCTCATATATCAATTTCCGTTTCTCTTCATCAGGGAGGACACCTATCATCCCCAAGAAGGTTTGGCGTTCCTTTTCGCCTGGCATATCCTCTTCGGTCAGCTTTGTACGTTTTCCAAAACTGAATCCAGCGGGTGCCAATGAACGTGATGGTCTGTCCCCTTCATTCAATTCCTTGCCAAAATGCTTCAATATATAATCAATCGTATCACTGGCAATGGATACGGCATCTACTACGGTTGGTATTCCAATAGCTATAACAGGAACTCCCAGTGTTTCCTGACTCAATTCTTTTCGTTTATTTCCCACACCAGAACCTGGATGGATGCCTGTATCCGTAATTTGAATCGTTGAATTCACACGGTCGATCGAACGGGCAGCCAAGGCATCAACGACAATCAGGAAATCAGGGTTACTTTTTTCGATGACCCCTTTTATGATGTCACTCGTCTCGATTCCCGTAATCCCCATCACACCAGGGGAAATCGCACTGACCGGGCGATAGCCTTCCTGGACGGACTCCGGCTGCAATTCGAACAAATGCCTCGTGACTACAAGATTCTCAACGACAGCAGGCCCTAGAGCATCGGGAGTAACATTCCAATTACCAAGTCCGACAACTAAACAACTGCTTTCTTTGGTGATTTTATTCCGTTGCAAGAAGTAAGCCAGTTCGTTGGCAAACACCTTTTCCACCCGCTGCTGGGTATCCGTATCCTGCTGGCGGATCCCCTGGACTTCGATGGTCAAGTAGCTGCCCTTTTTTTTACCGATTTCTTTTTCCCCCTCAGCCGTGACCTCGACTAAGGATACCTTCAGATCATCCACTTCTTTTTCCTTAATAATGACCCCTTCGATTCGGGATACATCCACTTCCTCAACAACACCTTTATGTTCAAGGGCAATTTCCTTTGCTTCAATCGCCAAATCTGTTCGAATTCCGTATTCACTAAGGTCCAAATTATTTTCCATAACGGCCTCCTGATGTTTGAATTGATATCTAATCTAGTAATTTCCATAGTCTCTCTTAAACATTCTGTCGTTTTTGCTTTTTTATTATTCATTTTTTTGGTACAATGAACCATGACGAGATGAATTTATTCCTGAAATTATAATTCCTTTTCGATTMTCAATCTGAAGTATTGCATATTTATGAGCAGTCTGATAGAATATCACTTGTGCTATTTGATATGGATTTGAAAAGTCGAGTTCATATAATCTCGATTTCTTTGTAGGAGGTGAACGGAATGCCAAACATTAAATCTGCTATTAAACGTGTAAAAATTAACGACAAAAAACGCGTTCATAACATTACTGTTAGATCAACTATGCGTACTACAGTGAAAAATGCTGAAGTTGCATTAGCTGGTGAAAACGTTGAAGCTGCTAAAGAAGCTCTTTTAACAGCTGCTGTGAAATTAGACAAAGCTGCATCTAAAGGATTAATCCATAAAAATGCGGCAGCCCGTAAAAAATCTCGTTTAGCGAAAAGACTTAACGCTCTTAACGCATAATGACAAAAAATTAAACGATCCAATTGGATCGTTTTTTTTGTGCGTGTTTTTTTGTTCAAAAAAGGTGACAGGGTTTCTGCCACCTTTTTTATTATCTAATTTTCAAGAGCAGCAATTCAAGTGTTATCGCCTTATCTGCCTGTCCAGTCTTCATTTTATAATCCGCCTCCGCTAAGTCGTTTATGATGCTCAACAGCTCGCGTTCCTGGAATTTTCCCGTCTTTTCAAGTGCCAGCTTTACCCTGTATGGGTGCACCTTCAGTTGTCCTGCAATTTTTTGCTGGCTATAGCCCTGACGTGAAAGCTCTTTCACCTGATACATTAACCTGACCTGTCCTGCCATAACACTCAATATCTTGATCGGCTCTTCATTCTGCCTGAGAAGATCGTGTAAAATCGTCATGGCACTCTCCATCTTCCGCTGCAAAACATGGTCAACAAGCGTGAAGATATTCTGCTCAAGGGATTTAGCGACCAGCTTTTCCACTACCTCGACCGTAATGTGTTTATCAGCTTCAGCATAAAGCACCATTTTATCCAATTCATTTGTCAGCATCATCAGATTCGTTCCTGCAAGTTCAAGTAAAAGCTCTGTAGCTTGTTCATCTATTTGGACGGAAGAGGCTTCGACCCGCTCCTTCACCCACCCCTTTAATTCATGGTCACCAAGCTTCTTTGCCTCAACGAGAACCGCCTTACGCTTCAGTTCCTTGGTGATTTTTTTCCGTTCATCCAGTTTCTCATAAGGTGCGGTCAACACAACAATAGAATAAGGAACGGGATCAGCCAAATAGGCTTCAAGCCTTTTCACATTATGTTCAACTCTTGACTTCGTTTTTTCAGCTGTCAGAAAAAATGGGTTTTGCATGAAAACAAGACGCCTTTCCCCGATAAACGGGAGGGTTTCAACATCTTCAAGCGCTGTTTCAACAGGCGTCTCTTCCAAATCAAATTGAGAAAAGTTAAAATCCATCTCATCCTCGTGAAGGACATTCTCGATCAATAGCTGCTTCGTTTCATTAATTAGATAGGCCTCCGTTCCATATAACATGTATACTGGCGCGAATTGCCCTTTTTTTATACTTTTCCATACGTCTAATACCAATAGAATCCGCCTCTTTTTTATGTATTCTTCTCTAATGGTATAGGTGGATGGACCATTTGACAAGCTATAAAGGGAACTAGCCCTCTAAAGGGCTAATTCCGGATCTATATGAACACTTTCAAGAAAGGCCCGGGTAATCTCCCTTGAAAGCGGGTAAAGTATTCATGTAGAATTCAAAAATCGAGCTTTGCTTTTTCGCTTGCTTTGTTTGTACTTTTATTTTGACCTCAAAATCCCAAACTATTTGTGACAACTCTTGTCAGTAAAGGAAATGAAGAAGTGCAGCCTGTAGATTTTTTTTTGGTAATGTTTTATACTATTAGCAGAAATAGGAGGGGTAAACAATGAACGAATTCGAAAAGAATGTCCAATCAAAAACAGATGACGTCGCTGATTCCGCAATGGGATTCATCGGTTCTTTTGTATTTTTCGCCGCCATGTTCACCATAGCTGTCGTCATTAAAGCTGTCGGATCCTGATTTCATTTACTACATGCACTTATTTTTCCTGAAGGAGGCTGCCGTTGCAGTCTCTTTCTTATTGATTTTCTACATACTATGGAAGAGTCTTCCGAAAGGTTCCTTTACTTTTATAATACTTGTAAATAATAGCTCCATCCTCATCCGTCCTGAACACTTTAATGCCATTTCCCTCCAGATTTCCAATTACGTCTCCATGAGGGTGACCGTAGCGATTATCCTTTCCAACCGAAATAAGCGCAGCTTTCGACTGGAGCTGTTCAAGGAAGGGTGTGGAAGAAGATGTTTTACTGCCATGGTGACCAACCTTCAAGATATCCGCCTGCAGCTGCGGAAATGTGCTTAACAGTTCCCTTTCCCCCTCTTCTCCCATATCTCCAGTCAATAGCCATGACAATCCCCCAAGCTTTGCTAATAGAACTATCGAGGAATCATTCTTATCCTCTTCTTTTTCATATGGACTTAGCACGGAAAACGCAGCTTCGCCCACTGCCCAATGATCCCCCCTCTTCGTAACCGTCATTTTAATCTTTTTATCTCTTGCAATGGACACAAAATCCAAATCCCGATAATGCTCTTCACTCCAACCTCCAATAACAATCTCCCTCACCTTGAAATTTTCAATTAATTCCTTTGCACTTCCCATATGATCTGAATCTGCATGAGTTAAAATCAGTTTGTCCAAGTGCTGGATTCCCTTACTTTTCAATAATGGAATAATGATATCATCCGCCGTATTGAATTTCTTTCTCCTTTTTGCCCATGTTTCGATTGGAAATGTAATTTGCCCTCCCGTATCAATCAGATAATTACCGCGATTGAACGGCAGGATAATTAAAATGGAGTCACCTTGTCCAACATCGATTATCTGTACTTCACCAAAAGGTGAGAACCTTTGTAAATTATATTGAAAAAACAAAAGGACAATCATGATTCCGCACCAGATTTTACATTTTTCAAAAGATTCATCCCAAGTCAGGTATAATCCTAAAAGGGAAATAACAAGTAATGTCATCATGATGAAAGGCGGTTTTCCAAACGTAATGGATGCAAGGGGCAAATCCGATACCGCATCCGCGGCTTTATTTGAGAGTATGAAAGTGAAGTTCAAAATTGATATGAGGGGTTGCCCCAGGGAAGGTAGCAATAAATGAATGAAGAGGGTAATCAGTGAAAATGGCAGCAAGATGATGGAATAAAGAGGAATATACAATACGTTCAAGAACACGCCAAGAAAAGATACTTCAAAAAAGTGAAAAAGTAAAATGGGAAGGGCAGCCAATTGGGATATGGAACTGATGATAAATAGCTGCATCGTTTTTTGCGGGTATTGTAAGAAAATGCTTGAGGACATGATAATGGAGAAAGTGACTGCGAATGAAAGCTGAAAGCCTATATCATAGAGCATATTAGGCTTAAAAAACAACAGTGCCATGTAAACCGATGCAATTGTGGCACCCGCCGAGATTCGCTTTTTGAACAGCAGGAGTAAAAAGAAAAGCATAGCCATTAAACACGATCTAACCACTGATGGGCTAGCACCTGAAAGTATCATGTAAATTGGAAGGAAAATCAGAATGGCTACCATCATATTTTCCCTTGTAATTCCAATCCTGATGCCAAGATAAAATAACATTCCCGTTAAAAAACTTACATGAAGACCGGAAATCGCCAGTAAATGAACCAGACCCAACCGCTGATAATTAGTAAGGTCGACTTCATCTATATCTGTCTGGTCGCCGAATATGAGAGCTTTGACAAAACCGCTCGATTCTTCCGGAAAGTGTTCACTAATATACGTAATTCCCTTCATTCGCAAATTACGAATCGAAACGACAATCGAGTTTCCAACCTCTTGGCATTCTCGAAATGAAATGGAATCTGCTTTAAATACCCAATGGGTGCCTTGGCGCAAAAGATAACGCTGGTAATCGAAACTGTTTTCATTCCTGTTTTTGTCGGGAACTTGCAAATTCCCTTTGGCCGGACATGATAAACCGATTCGCAGAAGCTGGCTAAGCTTTGCTTTTTCTTGTTCGGTGGTGATGTTATAACGAAGCATTAGCCGCTCGCCTTTCTCATTGCCAACGAATCCTTTTAATGAATTTCCATCAATATTCGGTGGATCGGTAAATGTGATGATGAATCGACTTTCCGTTCCATGATATACAGAGTTGTTCCGGTGATCGGAGAAAGAGGCGGCCCCTAAGAAAATCCCCATGAGCACTAAATGAAGGCTAAGGGCCTTTACGCTCAACCCGACTGATAAATAAAGGAAACAGAGAAAAATAAGGATAATGATCAGCTGCCCTACATGTAAAAATGAATGGGCCGAAACCCCAAATGTGGCCGAAACGGCTAATAAGATAAGGTGTCTAGCCATGCCTGCCCCCCCGTCCTATTTAATTGTCAAATATATGTTTGGCCTGCTTTTCCAGCTCCAATACAGCTTCTTTTCCCAGACCTGTTCGTTCAAGTTGAGCTAGCAACGAGAACACAAAGTCCTTTTTCTCTTTTCCATTAACATCTATGGCCCCTTTCGCTTCGACCTTTTCTGTCTTGACACCAGCCTGTTTAAATAACTCCAGGGCATATGGATGGTTTTTGTAATCCTCCGCATAATAAACAGCTTTGATTCCAGCTTGGATGAGTGATTTACAGCACTGAAGACATGGAAAATGTGTCACATATATTTCTGCCCCATCAGCTGGCACTCCAAATTTCGCACATTGTAAAAGTGCATTCATTTCAGCATGTATCGTTCTGACACAATGATTATCAATTACATAACAGCCATCATCAATACAATGCGTCCCTCCTGCAATGGACCCATTATATCCTCCCGCAATGATCCGGTTATCCCGGACGATCGTCGCTCCTACAGCGAGGCGTGTACATGTGCTTCTTAAAGCTAATAAATGGCTTTGCGCCATGAAATATTGATCCCAACTAATCCTGTTCATGATGTATCCCCTTACTCCCTAGAATGATTTTCTTCAATTTTACCCTCTTCCTGTCCATTTGTGTAGCAAATTCAATCATTCATTGCACCGAAATGGAATCCTGTAACTTTTCAAACGTTTTATCGCCGATTCCCGATACCTTCTTCAATTCATCTACCTGCTTGAATTTCCCCACTTTTTCCCTGTATTCCAGGATCGCAATCGCTTTGGATGGTCCAATTCCCGTCAGTGTTTCCAAATCTTCCTGCGTAGCTGTATTCAAGTTCACCTGTCTCCCTGACGGCCCCTTAGCGGCGGCATTACCAGGCGGACCGACTTGTATATCCTCCAAGATTCCCTTGTCTTCTTCACCTATTTCCGGTACATAGATGACCATTTGGTCTTCAACGATTTGGGCAAAGTTCACTTTATCCTTATCGGCCTTGTCCGTAAAACTTCCCGCATCTGTGATCAAATCGATTACCCGGTCACCTGCCTGGGCCGTAAATAAGCCTGGGGCCTGCACCGCTCCTTTAACATCCACTTTAATGATTACTGGTTCGGCAGGCGTTTCATTTTCACTTTGTTCGATTTTATCTTCATTTGCCGTAACAGCAAATATATCTTCCGTATCAACCGGTCCTTTCCCTTGTTGCAAAAAAAAGTAAATTCCTGCTGCCCCAGATACCAACGCAACGGTAATCATCGCCATTTTCTTTTTTAAAATTTTTTCCATTCATTTTCCTCCTTGCTAGTTTTCGCACAATACATTGTCATAGGACAGATTAAAAATACATAGGGTTTCTAGGAGAATCAATCGCTTAATTAAGAGGAGTTGATCGGCATTGAAGAAAATCGGTGTAATCGGAACCGGCAATATGGGGACCATTTTAATCGAGGCGTGGCTGGAGGCAAAAATATTGAATCCGGCTGATCTAATCATTACTAATCGAACAATTTCCAAAGCATTGACGCTGAAAGAAAAACACCCTGGTATCAGGGTTGCGGAGAGCGCTGCCGAAATCGTCCAGCAAGCGGACTTTATTTTTATCTGTGTAAAACCATTACAAATAGATAGCCTGTTGCAGGGAATCAAACATCATATAAAAAGGGATCAGCTGGTTATTTCCATCACAAGTCCTGTTTCAGTCTCCCAGCTTGAATCGGCAGTGAATGCCCCCTGTGCCCGTTTTATACCGAGCATAACGAACCGTGTGGGTTCAGGAGTATCGTTACTGAGTTTCAGCGAGAGCTGCAGTAAGGAGAAAATGTCAGCTTTATTTGATTTGGCCTCCGCCATATCGGCACCGGTCATTATTGAAAATGATATTACACGGGTAGCTTCCGATATCGTCAGCTGCGGTCCTGCCTTCTTCAGCTATTTAGCACAAGCTTTTATTGACGCGGCTTGCCAAACGACGAAGATAGATAAAGAAACCGCTACGACTTTGACTGAAAACATGCTGGTTGGCTTAGGGGAACTGCTTGGTAAAGGAGTTTATACATTGCCGACCTTGCAGGAAAAGGTTTGTGTAAAGGGTGGAATAACGGGTGAGGGGATCAAGGTTTTAGAAGCTGAAACCGGGGAAATGTTCCATCATCTTTTTCAAGCGACACATGAAAAGTTTGCAGAGGATCTTCATGAAGTTGAAAAGCAGTTCGGCCATCCTTATTAATATTCGTAACATATATCTCATTTCCTTCTAAAAATAAAAAAAAGAAGAGGTCAGACCTTCACTCGTACAGGGATGTACGAACGGGGCTCTTGACCTCTTCTTTCATTTACTGGCAACAAACAAGATTCTTTCGGTTTCCGTTACAAGCGGTGCTTCTTCAAGATCCGCCAGTATTTCAGAAACCGTAAAACCTGCTTCCTTCAACCACTTTTTGTATTGTTCAACCGGATAGGTCCGTTGATAATGCAACTCATCAAAACGGTCGTAAAGACCACTTTCATCGTCCCTCACGAAAAAACTTAAATCATGTTCCACACTGTAAGGTTCTTCCCCCGGGAAACAGTCCCATATATAGGATACTTCCTCATCATTGACAGCAAACGTATTATCATGAAAGATTTTTTCCATTTTATAAATCGAATGGATATCGAACAAGAATAATCCGCCATCCTTTAAATGCTCATGAACCCTGCTGAACGTTTTTACTATATCCGCCTCGTCGCGAAGGTAGTTCAGCGAATCACAAAAAATCGTGACACAGTCAAATTGACCAAGTCCCTCGAGTTCTGCCATATTCTGTTGGAAAAGTGGAATCGATAATCCAAGCCTCACCGCTTTTTCATTGGCAACAAGAAGCATTTCATCAGATAAATCCACGCCGGTGACTTCAAATCCGTGTTGTGCCAATTCAACGGTCATTTCCCCGGTTCCACAAGCTAAATCCAGGACTTTCCTTCCACCAATTCCGTACTGTTCCAGCTTCGCCGTAAGGATCAACAGCCATTTTTCATAGGGTGCATCCTTCATCAATTCATCGTATACATAGGCAAAGCGTTCATAAGTCATGGAGTCAGTTCACTCTCTAGATCTTCAAAAGGTGCATCTCCCCATAAACGTTCAAGGTTATAATAGTTTCTTTCATCCTTATGGAAAATGTGGGCCACTACATCGCCAAGATCCACAAGCACCCATTTCGCTTCGTCAAAACCTTCAAGACGTTTTACATTGATTCCTGATTCATCAGCTTTGCTCTTCATTTCACGAGCTATTGCTTGTACTTGTTTTTCAGAATTACCGTGGCAGATCAAAAAGTAATCCGCTACAAGGGAAATACCTTGCATATTCAATGCTACGATATCCTCCGCTCTTTTATCATCTGCCGCTTTTGCTGCAATTACAAGAAGTTCACGTTCAGTCATTACATCTTCTCCTTCAAATTCATGATCAAATCATTATATGTCTTAAATGTGTCAGGGTAAATTGCCTGATTTCTTTTCATTAAAAAAACAACTGTATTCCTTAAAGCCTGAATGACAGCATGATCCAAATTTCGCTTTGCTGTCAGCCTGACTTCGTCGACTCCAGGGAAAGAACGTCCCGGCTCAATATAGTCAGCAAGGTATATGACCTTATCCAAAAGGCTCATGCCAACCCTGCCAGACGTGTGATAGGCAATCGCATCCAATATTTCTACGTCAGTGATACCCGCTTCCTTTTTCACGAGAAAAGCCCCGACTGGAGCATGCCACAGCTCCATATCATAATCAAGTAACTCCGGCGCCATTTTTTCAGCGATTATTATTTGCTTCATTTCCTCTTTTGGACGAAATTTTGCATAATCATGAAAAATTGCTGCCAATTCTGCTTTTTTGACGTCGGCACCATACAGTTCAGCAAGTTCAATCGCTGATCCGACCACGCCCAAGGTATGAATGTACCGGCGCTCGGTAATTTGTTCTTTGACCAGCACCAGCGCTTTCTCACGATTCATATAAACCATTCCCTTTAATATACTTCACCACTGGATCTGCTATTAAATATTTCACGGTTTTCCCCGTTCTTAGCTTCCTCCGTATCATGGAAGAGGAAATGAACATCTGAGGGACTTTCACCATCGTGATTGGGTATACGGTCTTTTCATTATAACCGGGGCGCTTCACCCCAACGAAATTGACCATGTCCACCAGCTCGTCAATACGGTGCCAATTCGGTAAATACTCAATCATATCTGCGCCAATTATGAAATAGAACTCATTGGTTGGCTCAAGTTCTTTCAGCAATTTTATCGTATCATACGTATAAGATGTGCCTTTTCTTTCTATTTCAATACCTTCAATATAAAAAGATGGGTTTCCGGCTATCGCGTTTTCCAACATAGCCAGCCTGTCCATATCGGTTACTTCCTCCGATTTTTCTTTATGGGGAGGAACATGATTTGGCATGAATCTAATTTCATCTAGCTCAAGGGCATCCAACACTTCATTCGCTATTATTAAATGCCCAATATGTGGAGGATTGAATGTACCGCCAAGAATTCCAATTTTTTTCATAGATAGGTTCCTTAAGGTAATTTAAGTTGTTTGTTTTCTCTTGATTCTTTATACAGCACAATTGTGTTGCCGATAATTTGAACCAATTCCGCTCTTGCACCTTTTGATAAAGAACGTCCCACATCATTGCGGTCCTCTTCACAGTTTTGCAGGATGCTGACCTTTATTAATTCACGTACTTCAAGCGCCTCACCAATTTGCTTGATGAGATTATCATTGACCCCGCCTTTACCAACTTGAAAAATCGGATTGAGGTGATGGGCCTTTGATCGTAAAAATCTTTTCTGTTTTCCTGTTAACATGTGTTACCTCCTAGTTTGTTCAAGACAATCTCTGTCATTCTTGCTGTATCCGGCATAACGCCTGTCCATATCTCAAATGCAAGCGCAGCCTGGTTGATGAACATCCCCAGACCATTTTGCGTTTCCGCCCCTTTTTCCCGCGCTTCAAGCAGCAGCTTGGTTTGCAGAGGGTTATAGATGATATCACTGACGATTGCACCGGTTTTAAGCTGGTCGACCTTCAACGGTGAATGGTCCAATTCCGGACTCATTCCAGAAGAAGTCGTTTGGATGATTAAATCATATTGTGATAAGCTTTCTTCCGCTTCGATAATCGAGAGTGCCTTCGATACTTTATCATACGGGCAATCAGAAACAAGCTGGGCCGCTCTTTCCTTTGTCCGGTTTGCAATATCAACTTGTTTTACCCCTTCTTTAACAAGAGTAAAATAAATCGCACGCGCAGCACCGCCCGCTCCGATCACTAACGTTTTTTTAGCCTTAATGTCACCTGATATTTCATCGCATAAAGATTTAAAAAATCCTTTTCCGTCTGTATTATACCCTATAAACCGACCATTTTTGTTAACAACCGTATTTACAGCCCCGATTGCCAGGGCCAGTTCATCCACTTCATCAAGGAAAGGGATGATTGAAGTCTTATGAGGGATCGTGATGTTGAACCCTTCTATACCAAGGGCTTTCATGCCTTTCACGGCATCGTTCAAACCTTCTTTCGTCACATGAAAATGGTGATAAACCGCTTCTATATTTTCTTTTTCAAATGCATCATTATGAATGTCCGGTGACATCGAATGTGCAATTGGATCTCCCATTACCCCATATATCTTTTTCATAGACTAGACGACCCCTATATTTAGATTAATGATTTGCGAACGATCACATTGACGCCCTTTGGAACATGTGCAACGATTTTCGCCCCTGGCTCATTGACCGTTACCCAGCCAAGACCAGAAAACACAATATCCATTTTACCATCTTTCAAGGAAAATTCATGTGGAATCAGCTTCGGAAACTCCTCGATTTGTTCCGGCCGTGGGGGAGTCAGTAATTCCCCGGCATGGTTTTTATACAATTCATCGGCATTTTCCAGTTTCGTACGGTGAATATTCAATTCGTTCGAAAGGTAGCAAGTTAATGAACGCCTTCCCCCTGAGACATAGTCCAACCTGGCCAACCCTCCGAAAAATAGCGTCTGCCCTTCATTCAGTTGGTACACTCTCGGCTTGATTTCCTTCTTCGGCATAATCACCTTGAAGTCCCGTTTGTCCACATAATGAGCCATTTGATGATGATTAATGATACCTGGTGTATCGATCAAAGCCTGTTCATCATCCAAAGGAATTTCAATCATATCCAAGGTAGTCCCAGGGAAGTGGGAAGTCGTGATGATATCACTTTCACCGCTCACTTCTTTTATAAGACGGTTGATGAAAGTCGATTTTCCTACATTCGTACAGCCCACCACATAGACATCCTTACCTTTGCGATACCGCTCAATCGCATCAGCCGCTTCAAGGATGTGTTTTCCCTTTTCCGCACTGACAAGCAGGACATCAATCGGGTTAAGCCCCAATTCCTTTGACGATTGCTTCATCCAATTGATCAACTTGTTCGGTTTTACTGATTTAGGCAATAAGTCGACCTTATTACCGATCAAAAGAACATCATTTCTTCCGACAAATCGATGCAGGCCCGGAAGCCAGCTTCCATTGAAATCAAAAATATCGACGATTTTGACGATTAAAGAATCGGTTTCGCCTACTTTATTCAAGATTTTCAAGAAGTCATCGTCAGTTAAGGACACATCCTGAACTTCGTTATAATGTTTCAATTTAAAGCAGCGCTGACAGACGATGCTCTCTTTTTCCAGGGCTGATTTAGGGGCAAAGCCCAACTCCTTCGGATCTTCTGTCTGGACCTTCACACCACAGCCGATGCACACTAATTCTTGATGATTGTTCAATTGTGATCCTCCCATTCTATCATTCCTTTTCGTTTAAAAAACGCCATGATCTTTCTTTCAAAATAACGATTGATCTTCGTTCTGAATTCATCGGTCTGCGCAACAGGGACCACTAAGATCGTATGGAACCCGCCTCTGTTCCCTCCCAATACATCCGTCAATAATTGATCGCCGATTACCACCGTTTCTTCTAACTTCAATCCCATCGTCTTACGGGCTTTATGGAAGGCTCTTGCCATCGGTTTTCTGGCCTGGAAGATAAACGGAATGTGAAGCGGATCGGAAAAAGACCGAACCCGTTTTTCATTATTATTGGACACAATCGTCACTAAAATCCCATGATCCCGCATATTGTCGAACCATTTGATTAAATCGGGGGTGGCTGTTGGCCTGTCCCATTCAACGAGAGTATTATCCAAATCGGTGATAACTCCCTTTATCCCTCTTTTTTTCAATTCTTGAGGATCTATATTAAAAATGCTTTTAACATGTTCACTCGGCAAAAATAATTTAAGCATATTGCACCTCTATATTTTCATTAAAATTTACCGTCTCCATCATATCGAATTTTCGGCTCACTTTCAAAAAAAGTTAGGAAAGAAGGTCTGACGGTAAAAAAACATCATAATGTATGTTTTCTGATATGGAAAGGCATTTTTTATTAAAGAATGGGAAATTAGCAGGTAAACCAGACCCAAAGAACTAATTATTCCTAAAAGATTTCGACAAAAATTTCATTTATCCAACCTGTGGATAACTTTACTAACATTATCCATACTGATGTGCATCATTTCGTTCACCTTGTAAACAACTTAACCACAGGTTATCCACTTTTAACTGTGGATAACAGAACGATTGTTCTCCAAGTTTATTTCTGATACAGTAGGGGTACATCAAGGAAGACTTATCAATATATGCAAGTAAACACCAAATTATTCCTCGCAATCCCTACTGGAGGTGAGCAGCCGTATATGGCGTTCTGATGCAAAAACTATCTGATGACCTGTTGCTGGAATCCTATTTTAAAGCGCAGAATTTAAAGTTAAGTACCGATTTCATCCGCCTCATAGAAACGGAAATTCATCGAAGATCCTTAACACATAAAATCCGATCAATATTCTAATATGAAATACATAGGCTGACATCAAATGTCAGCCTTCTTATTTTTCATTTGAAGTTAGACGGGTCTCATGAATCCGATTGTTTCACCGACACGGACATCAGCGGGGATGGTTATGTTTCCTTCAAGTTCAAAACTGCCTTTTTCAAAAAGAAGGACCACTGTCGACCCAAAGCTGAAATAAGAAAATTCCTGTCCTTTTTCCAATTCATCCGATTCATCAGTAATGACGATCGAATTTATGAACATGGCTCCGACTTTCACCATTGCCAGACTTCCCGCTTCATTTTTAAGTTCAGTTATTGTACGATAATTTTTTGCCAAAGGCTCTTTTCCATATTTCATTCCCCATTTATTAACGGGGTACGATTTCCTTCCAAGAGTCCAGCGTTTGACCACGGAGCCCTTGATTGGTGCATGGATCCTGTGGTAATGACTCGGGCTTAAGTATAACACGAGATATTTGCCGCCTAAGTACTTTTCCAAAAAAAGCTCATCCCCGAGCATCTCCTCCATTGAATACACCTTTCCCTTAACGACGATCTTTTTATCAGCGCGTATCTCCCCTGAATCCTCGAGTACACCGTCGACGGGAGAAGCCACTGCAGAAGGAGCTGCCGTAATAGGCCTGGCGTCCGCCTTTAACCGCCTTGTAAATAGCTCATGAAGATTCGTATACCCTTTTAAATCCTTACCAAATTCTTGTTGATTAAGGTTGAAAGTTTTTACATATAGTAAAATCAAGGGCCTGCTCCAACGAGATTGGCTAAAATGCTTTAATAAACCTGATGAATACCGACCATTCGTCAGTTCAATAAGAATGCGATACAAAGACTGATACAAATAAAACCACTCCAAATTGTAAAATTATTCAAAAATTACTTGCATAAATTGTGTTAAATAAAATATTATTATATAATAAATACTTATGTTTATTATATTTTGTTTTATTTTGTTTTATTTTGTTTCATTTGAAAGGAGTGAAAAGATGTTTTTATTACACGCCCTAGATCAAACCATTAAAAAAGTGAAAGCACAAACAGCAAATATACTTACTTTAATTAATTTATCCCTTGGTGGATTTGCGATAATTGCCGTGATGCATGGCCAATTGAATTTAAGCCTGCTTTTAATCTTCTTGGCTGCCCTTGCAGATCGCTTTGACGGTATGGTTGCACGAAAGTTTAACATTGAATCGGAATTGGGTAAGCAACTTGATTCCATGTGTGACATCATTTCTTTTGGCGTCGCACCAGCCCTATTATTATACCAAGGAATATTAATAGAATTCGGGGCACCTGGCACACTATTCACGGTTTTCTATATTGGCTGTGGCGCATTTCGCCTCGCCCGCTTCAATATAAGTGAAAGCAATGGATATTTTACAGGAGTTCCCATTACAGTTGCAGGCTGCATCGCTACCTTAAGTTTTCTCGCTATCCCGTATTTTCATCCGGTCTTTTTCTTATCCCTCATGATTATATTATCATTACTCATGGTCAGTCCATTTAAACTAAAGAAAGTTTAAATAAGAAAGCGGATGTCCTTAACTCGGACATCCGCTTTTTTTGTTCATATTCACCCTAAACTTTTTTTATGCCTTTCGGACAAGCGGATCGGTCAAACGCATGAATTCTTCTACATCCTTCATACAGGCATTAACCGCTTCTTCCCAAAAATCCCGGGTCGTCAAATCGACGCCTAAATGTTTGTCCGCCAAATCCTCGACCTTCATCGAACCAGTATCCTTTAATAGGGCGATATATTTTTCTTCGAATCCTGCCGGTTCTTTCAGGGCATTCGCGTAAATGCCTAAAGAAAATAAGTAGCCGAATGTATACGGAAAATTATAAAATGGTACATCTGTAATATAGAAATGAAGCTTTGAAGCCCAGAACGTTGGATTATAATCACTTAATGCATCACCATAGGCTTCTTTTTGTGCATCAACCATCAGTTCATTCAATCGTTCGGCACTGACATATCCTTGTTTCCTCTCATCATAAAATCTTGTCTCGAATAAGAAACGGGCATGGACATTCATCAATAATGTTACGGAACGCTGAATTTTATCTTCTAAAAGAACCAGCTTTTCTTCCTCACTGGCCGCTTCCTTCACAGCTGCATCCGATACGACCATTTCAGCAAAAGTAGAGGCAGTTTCAGCCACGTTCATTGCATATGATCGGTTCAATGGATGGATTTCCCTCATCGCATAAGAATGGAACGCATGCCCCAATTCATGGGCCAATGTCGATACATTTGAAGGGGTACCCGAGTACGTCATGAAAATTCTTGACTGCTTATTTAAAGGAAAGCCCGTGCAAAAACCGCCTGGCCTTTTACCTGGTCTGTCCTCCGCTTCAATCCAGCTGTCCTCAAAAGCTTTTTGGGCGAAATGTGCTAATTGAGAGCCGAATTTAGAGAATTGCTGAACGATGAAGTCTGCACCTTCTTGATAATCCATTACTTTGGATTCTGCTGTAACATCGAGCGGTGCATCCAAATCCGCCCAACTTAATTTATCCAAATCAAGTAACTCTGCTTTCCTTTGCAAAAATCGCACAAGCGGCTCCTTATGATCGGCAATTACATTCCACATGCTTTCGAGGGTTTCTTTTTTCATCCTCCCTATTTCCAGAGGCTGCTTCAAAATATCATCCCAGCCCCTTTTATCATTCACACTGAGACGAAATCCTGCTAAGTGGTTCAAAGTCCGGGCAAAAAGGTCACTTGTCCCCCCCCAAGCTTGTTCCCAAGCAGTAAATAATTCTTTCCGGGCCTTTCCATCAGGATCCGAAAATTTATTCGCCGCTTGGCCTACAGAAAGATTTTCACCCTTATGAGGGATAGTCATTGAACCAACGATCGTATCATACATTTGGCTCCAGCCTTCGAAACCGTCCATGGACAATTGAGTGATTAATGATTCTTCCTTAACTGAAAGCTTTTCCTTTGCCCGTTCCCGACGTTCGTTCAATACGAATTTCAATTCATTCAATGGTTCTTTTTCAAGGATTTTTTTAAAAAACGCATCATCAAGCTGTATCAACTTTTCATCCAGCTTGCTTAACACCATTTTTAGTGAAGCGACTATCTTCATTTGTTTGATCCGCAGCTGACCTGCCTTTTTATCCTGCGCATTTTGAGCTTCCAGGCATCCGATGAAAGCACCTGCCTGAGACGATTTCATATTTGTATTTTTAAAAAAATCAAATGCCTGGATTAAACTTCCATCATTGTTTCCTTCTGGATTGATATTGCTAACAAGCCGGTCCAATTCCTGTACCTCTTCGTTAATTTCATTTAAGAAAAGCAGGAACTCCTTAGAAGAGCTTCCCCCTTTAAAAAAGATATCCAAATCCCACGTCAAAGCATACCCCATACTGCATTGCCCCCTTTTTATCAATAATCCTATTATAGAGCTTTATTCAATATTTTTCTAATTAAAAAGAATTTTCAGTATACTTTAGAACATTTTTGTTTATCCCACAATAAAAGCATGATATGATGAATATATTCTTCGGAAAGGGGTGGTTGATTGTATGAAATTCTTTATCCACTTGTCTGCTATCGTCCTAATTCTATGGACAATGCCGATACAGTTCCATCATCACGGACAGCAGCTAACCCTTGAAGAGCACATTGATGTTCATCACTGGGAAAAGGCCGACAAGAAACTGCCTTTCGTCCCTTTCCTTAGTTCCTGGCAGTCCATTATCATTATTATCATTTTTGAATTTTCCATTTTAAGTTTCCTTTATTTTCATTCAAATCTTCGCCGACGATATCTCGGTCCAGTTTTTTTTCAGGCGAATTACGTTGCCACACACTCTGACATTTTATAAAAAAAATAAAATCGAGGAGTGATTAATATGTGGTTCAGACTAATTATGATTGGGGTATTTTCTTTAACCGCTTCACGTATGTTCCTTTTTCAGGGGATCGAGATTTATAATGCTTTTGCAGATTTGATTAGAAATAAATATTAATAAATAGAGTGCGGGGGAATTCCCCCGCACTCTTTTGAATTTTAGCATTCCTATCCTTTTGCTTTCTTTTCCTTCTCTTTTTCTGCCCTGTAAAATTCGTGAAACATCTTCATCAAGGCACGCTTTTCGATCCTTGATACATAACTGCGGGAAATGCCAAGCTCTTTAGCGATTTCACGCTGGGTTTTTTCCTTTTTTAAATCCAGTCCGAACCTGCCTACAATGACTTCCTTTTCCCGTTCATCCAAAATATCAATATACTTTTTCACTTTTTCAATTTCCATATTAAGCTGAATCGTATCAATGACATCTTCCGATTCCGATTTCAGTACATCAATTAAACTGATTTCATTTCCTTCTTTATCCTGACCGATTGGATCATGCAGGGAAATATCTTTTTTCGTTTTCTTAGTCGCTCGTAAATGCATCAAGATCTCATTCTCAATGCATCGCGCCGCATATGTGGCCAGCTTCGTACCCTTCCCATCCGAATAACTCTCAATGGCCTTTATCAAACCAATTGTTCCTATTGAAATCAAATCCTCTGTATCTTCGCCCGTATTCTCGAATTTCTTGACGATATGGGCAACAAGCCTGAGATTATGCTCGATCAGGATGTTACGGGCATCACCATCTCCCTCACTCATAAGCTTCAGATATTTCTTTTCATCCTGAGATGACAAGGGCTGGGGAAAAGCGTTGTTTTTCACATAGGAAACTAATAAGTAAAATTCTTTGATAATATAGCCGACAGCTGTAAGTATTCCGGGCATTGGTTTCATCCCCCGTTTCTTTGCTTCCCTATTCATACCTATGCAACGGCGGGCTTGTACGTGTCTGTCCCCCTGAAAGAAATCATGAAAGTATTAAATGTTCAAACCAGAATGGATGAATTCCCAAACGGACGAATACAAACGTACATATAATGAAAGTGAATTTTTAAGGAAAGGGGGGGGTTTAGGATGGGATATAATTTGGGACCATACGGGTGCAGCTATGGTTATCCGCCTCCTGCACCTTGTAATGAAGGATTCGGTTACTTGTATAGTTATGGCCTGTTTATTGTCCTCTTGATTTTATTGCTCATTTTCGGGTTTTGGTGGTTCCCGGGATGTGGGTTTGGTTATGGCGGACCAGGTCCGTGCTGCTGATGCAAACAAAGAAAAAAACTCGGCCAGAGTGCCGAGTTTCCCCTTTTACATATTCATTTCAGCGGCTGATAGGCTCAACGGAGACATTGACGGATATCTCAGTTCCGATGACCTCAGTGTTAATTAGCGTCATCCACATTGAGAACATGATGAATCACTCCTCACCTCGATTCATCATGTTTCCAACATCCTTTTCCGCTGTTTAGGTGAACATTTTTTTATACAAACCATGTCTATACTGTGAAACGTCGGCAAAGCCGTTAGCCGGTATCCTTCTCCTGCCAATAGCAACGCTTCTCTCCTTTTGCATATACCAATTTATCCATATTACCCTCCCACCTTTCTTAAAAATCATTTATGGAATACCAACCTCAAATCTCTTTAGAAAAAAGGACGATGCTTCAGCGCATTATCTAGATGTTCTTCTCGGATCTTGTGGATTCTCTCCTGTTGCAAACATTCCTCGGCAGTCATTTTTTTCAATTTAATCGTGATGGTGAAGAAAAGCATATTCAGTGTCATAATATCACCTCCTTTAAGGGAGCGGCCCAACAAAAAGGCATAAAAAGGCCGCAGAAAGTTACGTCCTCCTGCGGGATTTTTTAAATATAAAAAGGCCGCAGGATAAAACACTTCTCCCTGCGGCCGCTATGTCTGAATGATTAATAAAGCCAAATTGCTTTAGAAATATTCCGCTTGGCACAGGTCGAATGGTATGTGATTGTTATTTGAAACGGACCGGCTAATCTGATTTGTGACGATTCCATATAAATACAATTTCATTTTCCTCGACCTCCCTTTGGAATATTTTATATTACCTGGTAAGTATATCCACAAATTCAATATTTGTAAACGGCTTTTGCCCATTTTTTTGAAATCTCTTTCTTTCTTCCTATTTCCACTTAGCCATTATCACTTAATGAGGCAATGGGTAGGATATATCTACCCATATAACGGGCAATAACGTAAGATAAACAAAAAAACCTGATTCTTGAAAGAATCAGGTTTTTTTCTATTGTTGTAAAGAGTCCTGGTCATCCATTTCCGCCAGGGTCTTTTTATATTTTTTGGATAATCGGAAAAATACTATGGATATGCCAAGGAACATTATTGTCGCTCCCATATAGACATATGTGTCAATCATCGTTTTGTCGCCAGTGGGAAGGATGGTTCCTAAATAGAAGAACGAGCCGACACATAGTAAGGTGATCGCAAATTGTTTAAAATCGACCATTTTCGAACGCAGCATTGCAGCCGTTTGTTTTTTGCGGTTTTTCATGCCATTCCACCTTCTTTCAAGCTAATAAGATATCGATATCTCATTTTACCATATTCATTCCAAATGACAGGGTGTAAATAATGGCAGCAAGCTATGAAGCGGTCCCTCTTACGATTTATCCTTTTAGCGCTTGTTCCAAGTCTTCCAATAAGTCTTCAACGTCTTCCAGACCAACTGAAATACGTATCAACCCATCTGTTATTCCAAGCTCTGCACGGCGCTCTGCCGGAATCGAGGCATGCGTCATCAAGGCTGGAATCGAAATTAAGCTTTCCACTGCCCCTAAACTTTCAGCAAGTGTGAAGAATTTCACTTTACTCAAAACGGATTCGGCTTTTTCGGCACTGCCGACATCGAATGAAACCATACCGCCGAAGCCACGCGATTGTTTTTTTGCAATATCATGGTTTGGATGGTTTTCAAAACCTGGGTAATAAATTTTCGAAACGCCTTCATGCCCGGATAGGAAACGGACGATACGAGATGTATTTTTTTCATGTTCTTCCATTCGGATTCCCAGCGTTTTAATTCCACGCATCAGCAACCATGAATCTTGGGGCCCTAGCACGCCCCCTGTAGAGTTCTGGATGAAATGAAGGTCATTGCCAAGTTTTTCATCATTCACCACGACAAGACCCGCTACAACATCGCTGTGTCCCCCCAGGTACTTCGTAGCGCTATGAAGCACGATATCGGCTCCAAGTGTAAGTGGATTTTGCCAATATGGCGTACTGAAGGTATTATCCACAATTGTGAGGATGCCGTTTTCTTTAGCTATTTTTGATACCGCTTCTAGATCAGTGATCTTCAATAATGGGTTCGTCGGGGTTTCAATGAAAAGTGCCTTCGTATTGTCCCTGATCTCTTTTTCGATCGAGTGTATGGCACTCGTATTGATGAACGTAGCTTCCACCCCGAAGCGGTTAAGAACTTTCGTGATGACCCGGAAGGACCCTCCATAAACGTCATCTGTCATCAATACATGATCACCTTGACTGAACAGCATCATGACCGCCGTCATCGCTGCCATTCCTGATCCGAAGGCGAATCCTCTTTCTCCTTCTTCGAGGTCCTTGATCAATTCCTCGAGGGCATGGCGGGTTGGGTTGCCCGTACGGGAATATTCATATCCCCGATGATTCCCCGGACCATCCTGCTTATAGGTGCTCACTTGATAAATCGGCACCGAAACCGCGCCTGTTTTTTCATCACCAAAAATGCCGCCATGGATCAATTGTGTTTTTTTTCTCATTTTATATACCTCCCTGATAAATTTTTTTGCTTAAGTATCGTTCACTGGAATCCGGAAATACGACGACGATATTCGTCCCCCGGTCAGCACTGGCCGCTTCTTTCATGGCCGCTGCAAATGCCGCACCGGAAGAACTGCCGACAAGCAAGCCTTCTTTCATCGCCAATTCCTTCACCATATGGAAAGCGTCACGATCACTTATCGTATGAATCTGATCAAAATACGTCTCATCCATATAAGCAGGTAAAAATTCCATCCCTATCCCCTCGGTTTTATGGGGTCCTGCTTTGCCTCCGTTTAAAATCGATCCTTCTGGTTCGACTATGACCGTTTTGACAGAAGCAGCATTCTTTTCTTTTAAATATCGCGATGTTCCCATGAATGTCCCTCCCGTGCCTGCTCCGGCAACAAACACATCTACATCGCCATCCATCTGTTCCCATATTTCAGGTCCCAGCGTTTTATAATAGGCATCAGGATTGGATGGGTTGGCAAACTGTTGGGGACAATAAGATCCTGGAAATTCAGCCAGCAGTTCCTTAGCCTTCGCAATCGCTCCTGTCATTCCTTCCTCTGTCGGAGTCTGGATCACTTTGGCCCCTAGGGCACGCATCAATTCCTGTTTCTCGGCACTGAATTTCTCCGGAACACAAAATATCACGTCCACTCCACTGTTTATTGCCGCCAACGCCAAGCCAATCCCAGTATTTCCGGCAGTCGGTTCAATGATTGTCCCACCCTTTTTCACCTTCCCTGTCTGTAACGCTTGGGCTAAAAGTTCTTGACCAAGCCGGTCCTTCACACTGCCTCCCGGATTAAAGTATTCCAGTTTGGCAAAGATACGGACTTCATCTGGAAGCGGGAAATGGGTTATTTCCATCATCGGCGTTTCCCCGATCAACTCATGAATGTTTTTAAAGACTTTCATATTCGGACATCCTTTCATAGTTATCCTACCAATTTAATAAGAATTATGCAATAAAGAATAATCAGCGGAAAGACTTCCGCTGATCACTAATCATTCATTTCATTTTTTCAACCATTTTCAATATCAGTGCCGCTGAATGTAGAGCCGCCGTTTCCAGGAATTTATCAAAGGAAATATTGGACTCCTTACCTGCGATATCCGAAAGGGAACGAATGATGACAAATGGTGTTTTGAATTGGAAGGCTACCTGTGCAATGGCTGCCGCTTCCATTTCCACCGCGTATAAATCGGAAAATTTCCCTCTGACGAATTCAACCCTGTCAGGATCATTCATGAAAGAATCCCCCGTCACGATCAGCCCTTTCGCCACTTGCATATTCTCTATTTCTTTAGCCGCTTCTTCTGCGATTGCAAGAAGTTTTTCATCAGGGATGAAAGCTGCAGGCAGCTGAGGGACTTGACCGTACTCATATCCAAAAATCGTCACGTCCACATCATGATGGCGAACTTCCGAGGATATGACCACATCCCCGACATTCAGTGCTGTATGATAACCGCCGGCAGAGCCAGTATTGATGACCGCATCCGGTTTGAATTTTTCTAAAAGGATCGTAGTGGACATTGCCGCATTCACTTTACCTATTCCCGATTTAAGCAAAATGACCTCGATACCATTCAGTGTGCCAGTATTGAACTCGGAACCGGCAATGGTCACCTGCTCCAAACCTTCCAATTTATCACGTAAAATTGTAACTTCTTCTTCCATTGCTCCGATTATGGCTACTTTCATTAGTAAAAACCTCTTCCTATAATTTTTCCGCCTCCATAATCCAGACAAATTGATTGCAGCGCTCGAAGTTCACTTTATATCCATTTGCTTCAAGTGCTTTTTCCAAAAAAGGAATCGTCGTATAATATTCCGTTTGCAAATCGTTCGCCAAATTATGAAAGCCCGCCTGCCTTGCATCAGAAATCGCTTGTTCATGCGCTTCCCTGGATTGATACATCGTATCCGCAAACACTATTTTACCACCAGTATTCAGTAACTTTCCATAGCTGGCTATCGCTTTTTCTTTTTCTTCATCGGTTAAATGATGAAACGCGTACGTACTTACAATCGAATCAACCTGTTCCGGCTTCGGAAAATCGATAAAATCGCCATCTACAATTTCTGTTTTCCCTTGCAACTTGCTTACCGCTATTTCCCTCATGGCAGGTGATGGCTCGATTCCCGATACCTTCAGGCCTCTCTTCAAAAGCCTTTCCGTCAAATTCCCGGTACCTACGCCAAACTCAAGCACATGGCCATGAACCCGATTGGTGACGCTGTCCAATATCCTATCATAATGTTTAAAAACCTCTTGATACTCAATATCGTGTCCACCAACCGTATCATCATACGATTTCGACCATTCCTCAAATAAATCTATAAATTCTCTGCCCATTTTATATACCACCCTGATAAATTTTTTTCTAAAGTATCGTTCACTGGAATCCGGGAATATCACAACGATATTCGCCCCCACTTGAAGCCTTGGCTGCCTCCTTCATGGCCGCTGCAAATGCCGCGCCAAAAGAATTGCCGACAAACAGGCCTTCTTTAATCGTCAATTCCTTCACCATATGGAAAAGCTTCACGATCGCTTATCGAATGGATCTTATCAAAATTCGTTTCATCCATATAGATAGGTAAAAATGCCATCCATATCCCCTTGGTTTCCTCCCGGATTAAAGTATTCCAGTTAGCCAAAGATACGGACTTCATTCAGTAACCGGAAATGCGTGATTTCAAATCACCGTCGTCTCCCCAATCAACTCATGGATGTTAGGAAGGACGGTCATATCAGGATACCTTTCTAAGTTATCCTACCAGTTTAGTGAGGTTTATGCAATATAGAATAATCGGCGGAAAGGCTTCCGCTGTTCAATAGATTCCTTGTACCTACGCCTGCCTTGTAGCACGTGACCATAAGCCTAATTGGTGAACTTTCCAATAGCCTATCAAAATGTTTAATAACGTCTTGATACTCAATATCGTGTCCACCACCGTATCATCATACGATTTCGACCATTCTTCAAATAAATCTATAAATTTCTCTGTCCCTATGATTAGATAATAAAACCTATCAGCATAATATGAAATAAACACAAAAACAGTTCTTGTTTTTTAGGCAAATCCATTCATTCAGTTCAGATTGGTGTTAAACTAACAGTATCTAAATGTTGGAGGGGAACAGTCATGAGTTTTCAACTAGACTTAAACTTATTCGAAGATAAAATAGAATTTTTCGAGGCAGAAAGCATTAAAAACCTCGAGGAAAAAATTCAATCACAAATTGAAATCAATAAAGCGATCATGCTTCAGGTTCAATCCGTATCACATCAAATGTATGTAAGCGAGGAAGGCAGACGTTTTTACAGTGCAGTCGTACACTTTAAAGCAAAAAAGTGACCACAATGAAAAACCCCCGAAAAGTGGAATTCCTTTCGGGGGTTTTTCGTTAATATTTTTTTATCCATTACCTTTTATCGTTTGTTTTCAGCTCTTCGACTTTTACAGGCTTCCAACCTGATCCGTCCACCCATTCGATATGGACCCGGAAGGTTTTTGGACTGTTCCCCTCAGAAACGGTACCGATCGCCGTATTAGGCGAACCGCCGTTTTGAAGCCACCAAAGTCTCATGCTTCCTTCATCGATTCCGGCTCCAAGAGCAATGGCCTTCCTCATTTCATTCCAATCGACTGAGCCTTTTTGGAAGCTTGTAGTGTGTTCCCCGGATTGTTCAGTTCCAACTGGTTTCCAGCCCTCACTCGTATATGTAGCCGCGACATTGCCATCTCCGCTGCCTTCCACTTCAACAAGTTTGGCATCCCCTGCTTTTTCTGGGTCTGTTCCATCTACAGACTTCTCTTCGGTATCTTCCTCCGTTGCTTTGCCATCTTCTTCTGTTGCTTTACTATCTTCTTCTGCCACTTCCTTCCCTGAATCGGTTTCTTCCTCTTTCCCAGCAGGTTTGTCCACTACTTTCCCCTGTTTATCGGCGATTTGCTTTTGTTCAGTCGTGACTTTTTTTGATTCAGTGCCACCATCACTTAAGAAAATGGTGACAGCAACAATGACGATTAAAATGGAAACGATGGTGATTGCAATGTTATATATTTTATTTACTTTTCTTTTTTGATCTCTCTGATTAAAACGTGAGCCCAAGGTCCATTCCTCCCTTACCATTTCTTACTGCCTCATTTTAACATGATTTAGCTAGAGATAGAAGGGAAGGGTTTCCTACACTTTTCGTCAATTCTTGCTATTGTCCTGGTCCTTGGAGTACAAGACTTTTACAATATCTGAAAAAAGAGGCGTCATGCTGGAACTGTTTTCCTTCGTTTCAAAACTTACGGTAACTAGAGCATATTTGGGATTTTTATATGGAAAGTAGCCGGCAAACCATTTATTGAGCTCCCCTTTTTCAATATTCGTCTGAGCTGTACCAGACTTGCCAGCTACCTCCACAGGCAAATCTCTCAAGGAAGCACCCGTCCCTTTTTCTTCCGTTACGACCTTCCTCAGAAGATACTGCATTTTCATCGTTGTATATGGGGAAAGTGTCTCACCGCCAATACTTTGATCGGGAAAATCGACTACGGTCGTACTATTGTTAAATTCGACCCTAGAAACGGCTTTGACCTGTTCCTTCTTGCCACCGCGGGCAATCGTTGCCATCATATTCGCTATAGCGAGCGGTGTCGTCTGGACATCCTGCTGGCCAATTGCTGTTTTGGCAATCATTTTGGGGTCCTTTTTTAAATCGTCATCATGCCAGACCTTCCCGGTTTGTTCATGATGCAACTGGGTAACTTCCGTGTGATAAACATCCCCTTGCCAGCCCGTTTCGCCAATCAACCCTAGCATTTTTGCGTATTTATCCAAAAAGTCAGGATTCTTCTTAGAAATTTCCTGTGACAATTCGGCAAACGTCCTGTTACAGCTTTGGGCAAAGCTATTTTCAAAATTAAGCATGCCCAGTTCCCTCTGTTTATCCGTTTTCCCGTCAATCGTTAAATTACAATTAAATGTCCTGGTAGGACTAGCCGCTTCATAATCGATGGCGGCTGCTGCCGTGACCGTTTTAAAGACGGAACCTGGCGTTTTTTGAGTCAGCATCATATTGACGGCCCCTTCGCCATTCGGATCTTTTATATTGAGCGCCGGGCGTGATACCATTGCAACGATTTCACTTTTTTCGATATCGATCAGTACGAGACCGCCTTTTTTTATCCCGCGTTCATCGACGAGCTTCTCCGCTTTTTCCTGAATCTCTTTATCAATGGTCGTTAGAACCTTGACTGGGTAGAGGGGATTCGCTGGTTCCACATATTTAACATCGACACCGAACATTGGGCCTCCGCTGGCATCCACGTGAAAAACGAGCTTCGATTCCCCAGCGGAAAGCAAGAACTCATCAAAGGTCCTTTGCAGTCCCGTATTGCCGATTTTYGTTTCAGGAGATAAATTCATGTCGGGATAACGTTTTTTCTTTTCCGCATCTGATATATTCGTCGTGCCGATCAATTGCGCTGCAGGGGTTTGATCGTGATATAATTTCTCGTTCACGGCAAAGACCCCGGGAATCTTCAATTGATTGATTGCCTTCGATTGGCTGGGCGTCAACTCTATCGGTTCATCTCCGCCAAATACAAATGGTTCATCCGCTTGTTCAATTGCCCGTTTCAACTCCGTTTCCGATCTGCCTATTATCGAGGCAATTTCATCTATAGGCCATGTCATTTTTTTCAAAAATGGAAATAGGACGAGCGTCGGGATCTCTTCATGTGCAAGTGGTTCCCCATTTCTGTCATAAAACTTTCCACGCCCATCATCAATCTTTAATATCTGTGAACGCTGATTCACACTTGCTTCTATTAGGTTCACATCATGCTTTGAAAAAGATTCTGTCGATACAAGTTGGATGTAGGCGAGCCTTCCTATGAGCATCAGCATGAAAGTGGTCAATAAAATAGCCAGCAACCTCATTCGTTTCTTTTTCATAAAATACACCTCGTAACCATTGTTGACGAGGTGCGAATTTTTAAACAATTATGAACAAATTTATCAATTCATTTTTCCGATAAAAAAGAGGATGCCCCTATGGACACCCTCTTAAGCCGTATTTAGCTGATGGAAACAATCTTGACGCTCATTTCGCCGCCAGGTGTCATGATCGATACCTTGTCGCCGACCCTTTTCCCTATTAGGCTTTTCGCGATTGGAGAATCATTGGAAATTTTCCCTTCGAATGGGTCCGCTTCAACGCTCCCTACGATGGAGTATGTTTCTTCGTCACCATTTGGAAGTTCTACGAATGTTACCGACTTCCCAAGTGAAACTGTATCTGTATTTGAATCATTGCCTTCAATGATTTTAGCATTACGGATCATGTTTTCGATTGTTGTAATTCGTCCTTCAACGAATGCCTGCTCTTCTTTTGCGGAATCGTACTCCGAGTTCTCGGAAAGGTCCCCAAAACTGCGGGCGACTTTAATTCTCTCCACCACTTCTTTACGTTTAACCGTTTTTAATTGTTCCAGTTCCTGTTCAAGCTTTAACTTTCCTTCTTTAGTCATTGGATACTCTTTTTCAATTGCCAAAACCCTTCACTCCTTCTAATTCTTTACAGCAAGCATTCGCTGTGACAAGTTTATGTACTATAAGTGCTTAACCCTACTCGAGTCAAAATATATAATTGCGCGAATAAAAAAGTACGCGCATTGATACTAAGAAACATCCGTTCCTTAGTATATAAACCGACTGCGGTGAGCAGCCGGTTCGTTCTGTATCAAGAATAGAGTATTGCGTTTTCCAACATTTGTCCAGTCTTTCCCAATAAATAAATGGGATTATTTTAAAAAACGGAGGAAAATGGCACATATCATTATTTATGCTATGTTATTACAAAAAAGACTTTTGTTCAAGGATTGTTTGAATTTTTGTCACCATAAGGTCAAACGTTATATGGGATAAGGGGTAGTATTCCATCTAAATCAAGATGCAATACATCAAAGTTTCATGAACACCAATTACCACTTCTTTTCAGATGATTATAGATATGAATTGATAATCGGTGAGCAATAGGTGGGCAGACCATTCCCCCATATACAAAAGAGCACAGCGTGTATAATTGATGGTTTGCCCCATGGTTTATTATGGTTAACGTTGCTTTTTTATTTCCAAACACGAGACAATATATTAATGAAGAAACGAATCGATGTAATATCCAATGAAGAATCATATAAAAACCTATCACCTTTCACAGAAAGAGAAGTAATGAATAAAGCAGTACGTGCTTACTTATAGAGACACTATACGTGCGTCTTAAGCGTGCGGACGTACAAGATAGACTAATTGGCTTCACTGGAGGTTTTAAAACGCCACAGCTGCAAGCAAATCGGTGTGAGCTACATGTGTAAAAAAACGATCGCTTTTAACCAGGGAGTTTCATATAAAACAGGCAAACGTTTAATGAAAAAACTTGAAGACCTCGGCATGATCCGCAAAGTACCAAAGAAGAGAAAAAGGATATGATGCTGACAGCCAATGCCATCATTATTCAACCTTTGAAAGATGAAATGTTCCGCACGCCCCCTGTGAAAGTATCCAGCCTTTAAACAACTACTACTTTCTTAAAACAAAATATTCATGGCCCATGAAGTCCACATCAAAATGCGAACTTGTCCATCAGTTGTATGTTGTGCTGACAAAAAAGAGAGAAAATCGATTTTCTAACAATTTACCAACATTACTTTTATATTGAACCATTTTATTTACTTTCACATACATTATTTAAGTAATAAGCCCAAAGTCTTTCGGTTAATCAAGGGGGGATTCTAATGAGAAAAAGTTTCAAGCAATACGGTCAAACTCTCCATCTCGTTGGAGGGAATTTAGTATATGTATCTAATATGATTTATCCTATTTATTCGAATGGAATCATTTCTGATTATAATCAATATTGTTTAGATATAAAAAATGCGATAAGTGTAAGTCAAAGCAGTTTACAATCTCTTGAGACCATTTCCCCTCCATATATCTTAGTAACGGAACATGAATTATTAATAAAAACATTCAATGATATATTAGATTGTCTAAATAGTTTAATATCCAGGGTAGAAAATGCTGTACCCACAGAATTAAAAGAAAATGATATTAAAGAGGAAATTTCCAAATTTTTAGTGATTCAGGACTCATTAACTAACATTACAATGTGTTTAATTGAAAAAATAAATTCACAACCAAGAGGGTGAGAAGCTTTGGACCAAAGACCTGAGGAAAATAATATATTGTATTCCTTACCTGCTCATGCTGGGGATAAGATTAGTTTTTTTGGTTCGATGATTGTAAACATAGGAAACATTCTCACTATTCTGGGAATTGCATTAGAGGCCCAAGAAGTTGAACAAATTGAAGAAGTTGAAGAAGGAGTAACTGACAACTCAAAAAATACATCAAAATCAAAATCAAAATCAGAAGCAGAATCTGAGTCTAATGCTGGATTTATACTAGCATTGGTCGGAGCTATAATCGTTACCATTGGAGATTTGGTTGCATCAGGAGGTGTTGCACTTGAAATTGAACAATCCGCTTTAGTAGAGAAACAAGCAGAAAAAGAAGCAAAGGAACAAAGTAGAAAAGTAAGAAAAATGGAAAAACAAATCAATTCATTACAGCAGGATATGGAGTCTTTAATTTCTATTACCGAATCCCTAAAAAGAGAAGTGATTTTCTTACAAAACTACGTTTATCCCAATTTTCATCAACAGTAATCTTGCCTGTATAATCATATTAAAGTCTATGTTGGAGGCAATAATATAACGACATTTCGCAAATTGAATAGGGAGGTTGTTTACACTAGGAGGCACTGCTTTATTTCATATTGGTTCATTTATTGCAGTGGGAGTAGCCTTTCAATCCTTGAACACGAATTAAGAAAAGCTCCCCTCCGGTCTTGTACTATCCTCGAATAATGGACACGTAAAAAAAGTCCCCTTATTATTCGGGTTTTTTCTATATCCTTATAAGAAAGCCTTTATAAACAAAATCCAGAAGTAAGTAAATTTAATTAATGTAAATGAAGAAATTCGAAGGACCCCTCGTCGATTAATCCACAAGCATAAAAAGTGATCAAGAAAAGAGTAGGAAATGTTCAGTTGAAAAATTAAATAGTGAAGGCAAAATTACCAAGAGAGAAATACATTGAAACTGGAGAAGGAAATAAAGGGGATTGGGCAAAGAAGAGCTTAATTTGAAAATCAAAAAAAGAATTCTTGTATTGGCCTTTTCTGGATAAAGGATTGGTGAGGCTGTTGGTTAAAGTGGGATGATATTGATTTTGAAAGTGCGATTCTTAATGTTAATAAGATCGTGGCATCATATTCAAAATCAAAGTAGGATGAAAAGTGGAAATGTTTATAAGGATTTTAATTTTATCTTTTCCGATAAAACCGGACAAACCTGACCCAGCTCGAAATTTCGGGTATCAACTAAATACTATTTAAACAAGCAGGAGTTCCCAAAATCACTCCACACGGCCTCAGGCACACTCATACGGCCTTGTTAATAGAAGCCAAGAAACAGTTCCAGGAATACAATTATGGCTCGGACACGCATCTATAAAGGCTACATTAGACGTATACGCTCATTTAAGAAAAGATAAATAAACAAATAAAATCAATTATGCAGTTTAATGATTTTGCAGCCCTTATCCTTTACTTGGTGTGCAAAGGGTGGGCTGCTATTCAATTTTCAGGTAATATTTTTGTTAAAACGTTGTTACAGCAAGGATGTTTCAAGTATGTCCCTTATTTTTGTCACCATAAGGTCAATCGCCACATGGTTTTGACCGCCTTCTGGAATGATGATATCGGCATAACGCTTCGTCGGTTCTATGAACTGATTATGCATCGGGCGAACGACACTGATGTATTGATCGATGACGGAATCTATGGAACGGCCGCGTTCTTTAATATCACGGGTCATCCGACGGAGTATCCGCAAGTCTGCGTCAGTATCAACATACAGTTTCATATCCATCAGATTCCGGAGGCGCTCATCCTCCAGCACAAGAATCCCTTCAAGGATGATGACATCCTGGGGCTCAACTGTGATGACTTCTTCTGAACGTGTATGGATCGAATAATCATAAACTGGTTTTTCTATCGTTTCATAGCGCAGCAATGCGTTAATGTGATCGATTAACAAATCATTATCAAATGCCAGAGGGTGATCATAATTCGTTTTCAACMGTTCTTCAAAAGGCAAATGACTTTGATCTTTATAGTAATAATCTTGTTCGATCATCAAGATCGAATGTCCTTGAAAGAATTCAAAAATGGAACGGGTAACACTTGTTTTACCTGATCCTGACCCTCCGGTAACTCCGATGACCACTGGTTTTTTCCTTGTCATGTCAATTCTCCTTCCGCATCATATTGTTCACATATACTCGATTATCTACTTGAATGCGGACAATTTGAAGCGGATGGCGAGCTGCCTCCAGCTCCTTACCTGACTCATCCCAGATCGTACCGATTTTTTGAGTGAAGTTTTCGATTTCCGGTCCAAAAAACTCCACTTCATCTCCAGGCTTGAAGAAGTTACGTTGCTGCATGGTGGCGATTTGAGTTTCCTCGTTATATTCAAGCACCAATCCCGCGAAGTCGAAGCGAGTCTTTACGGTATGATTCCCGAACATTTGCTGTTTATACCCAGGAATTTCCCCTTCCATGAACGAAGATGCCGTCTCACGGTTCGCACACTTATCAAGCTCCTCGAGCCATTCTTTTTTAATCTTGAAATTGTCCGGATCGGCACAATACGCATCAATCACTTTACGATAGACACTGACAACTGTAGCAATATAATGAATGGACTTCATTCTTCCTTCGACTTTCAAGCTATCAATGCCAATTTCAATCATGCCTGGCAAGGATTCAATAAGCTTCAGGTCTTTTGGACTCATTGCGAATGGAGCATCTTCTTTATCGAATAGAGCCTTTTCCCCATCTTGATCCAACTCATATAAATCGTAATCCCAACGGCATGACTGACAGCAGCCGCCACGGTTCGAATCACGCGCCGTCATATGGTTCGAAAGGGTGCAGCGTCCAGAATAGGCAATGCACATGGCCCCGTGAACGAAAGCCTCGATTTCGATATCGACCTTCTCCTTCATTTCACGGATTTCATCAGCACTCGTCTCACGTGCCAAAACAACCCGCTCCAGGCCTTCCTCTTTCCAGTACTGAACAGCCTTCCAGTTCGACAGCGATTGCTGTGTGCTTAAATGGATTTCTACGTTAGGAGCGACCCGTTTACAAGTTTCGATGATTAATGGATCGGCGACGATGATTCCATGAACACCAGCCTCCTGAAGACCTTCCAGGTAATCATCAAGACCATCGATATTTTCATTATGTGCGAAGATATTTGTTGTTACATATACTTTAGCACCATACTTTTTAGCGAATTCGACGCCTTCCTTCATTTCCTCAAACGTGAAGTTGCCTGCATTGGAACGAAGACCATATTCCTGCCCGCCAATGAATACGGCATCCGCGCCGTAATGGACGGCGATTTTTAATTTTTCCAGGTTGCCAGCCGGAGCCAGCAATTCCGGTTTTTTTACAATGACTCTCTTTCCATCAACGATCTTGGAAATTTTATCAGCAATAGCATTCAAGGCTATTCCTCCTCTTTCTCTTACCCTTTTCTTTAATAAACCGATTCTTTAAAGAAGAATCCTGTATCCAACTCACGACTATCCGGCTGAACCGCTTTGACCTTTTCAAATAGTTCCGATTTCATATCATCATAACGGTCAGGGTCATCTGCACATACGTCAATCGCTTCCCGATATAACTTTGTCATCTCGACGATATATTCCGGTGTTTGTAATAACCCTTCGATTTTCAAGGAATCAATTTCCGCTTCAATCAATTCCTGAAGTTCATCAATCATGCACATATCATTCGGACTCATGATATGTGTACCATTTTCATCTTCATAAATCGGGTATTTATTTTCACGTTCCTTATCATGCAAGAACATATTTCTATGTTCCTTCCGATTTTCCACTTCCAATGCCTTGCCTTGATATTCAAAGTAATTCCCCAGAAGCGTACGCTTGGATTGGAACATACACGTCATGCCGTGCACTTGCACTTCAATCTCCACTTCGGCATTTTCTTTCATTTCCACTATCTCGTCCAGGCTAATTTCACGGGCAGCCACGGCACGGACAGCACCGCGTTTTCCCCAATAATTACATGTGTACCAGTTCGTTACCGTCATCTCTGTATTCCAGTGCAGGGGCATATCAGGTGCCGCTGCACGGACAGCCATTAAGACTGCTGGATCACCGAATATGATCCGGTCAGCACCAGTCTCTTTAAGGAATGTGACATACTCTTCAAGCTCGTCCACTTTTTCATTATGGAAAATGGCGTTCATTGACACGTACACTTTCTTGCCTGCGGCATGTGCAAGCTCAATCGCCTTCTTGACATCCTCACGTTTGAACTCCCCTGCCAGCCTAAGCGCATAACGTTGTTCGCCAATGACGAAGGCGTCTGCTCCTGCATCGATGAGTTCTGTTATATGACTGACACTTGTTGGAGTCACGAGTAATTCAGGTTTTTTCATTTTTGTCACCTCTATGTTTACTTATGGCCACACCATCACCAATCGGCAAAATTACGGTATCGAAATGAGGATGGTCATGTAACCAGATGTTAAAGTCTCTGATTTTTTTGATGAGAGCTCGCTTTCGTCTCGTCATTTCCATTTCTTCAATATTTTCGGCAACCAATCCTTTAAATAAAACATTATCCGTAATGATAATGCCAGCATCTGCAAGCATTGGTTCAAATAGTTCAAAGAATCGCTTGTACTGCCCTTTAGCTGCATCAACGAAGATGATATCAAACGGACCATGTTCCATGACTTTCGGACCCGCTTCAAGGGCATCACCTTCAATAAGGGTAATCCTTTTGGACAGTCCAGCCTTCTCGAAGTTAGTTCTTGCCTGCTCAATACGGGCTTCATTTCGTTCAAGTGTAACGATTTGAGCCTCCGGAAGGGTCTCAGCCATCCTTATGGCCGAATAGCCAATGGCCGAACCCACCTCCAGAATCGCCTTAGGCTGATGAAGCCTTAAAATCTGAAGCAGCACCTCAATACCTTCCGGCTCCATGATCGGCACACTATTTTCAATTGCAAAGTCTTCCAACTCCTTAATCAAACCCGTACGCTCCGGAATTAAGGAATGAAGATATTGTTCTATTTTTCCGTTCAAAACGTTTCCTCCAATTATAAGAAAAACGAAAGCGCTTGGTCAGTACATGAAGAAATTGATCGGTCAAAAAAGATTTCATCTTCAAATGCCTACAATTTTTCACAAGGAGCTGAAACAAGTATGCTTGACGATCTACATTTCCTTATCTTTCAAAATAAAACCCGGCATTCGCCGAGTTACGTCACCGATAAAAATCGGATCTAAAATTCACTTGTACTATTCTATCATAAAAACAAGGGGAAAGTAATATCTCTCCCCCCTCAGTCGCTTTGCCATTTTTTTATTTATTTATTGGAAATATGCTCTGCCTTTTTGTTATTATGGTCATCCAAAGTTTTGGAGTAAAGGACTTCCCCTTCAGGTGTTGCCAAAAAGTATAGGAAATCCGTTTTCTGAGGTTTCAAAACCGCATCAATCGAGGTCTTTCCGGCATTGGCAATCGGTCCTGGCGGCAGCCCCTTGTTCTTATACGTATTATACGGGGACTTCACCTCAAGGTCTTTGTAGTACACCTTACTCTTATGTGAACCTTTTGCATACAGAACGGTCGGATCCGTTTGAAGCGGCATACCTTCCTTCATCCGATTATAAAAGACGGAAGCTATCTTTCCGCGATCAACTTTTGCCGTGGCTTCTTCTTCGACAAGCGAAGCGAAAGTCAGCATCTGGTGTACGGAATAATCGCTTTTGTCCATCTGGGGCTCGTATGCCTGCAATGTCTCTTCCGTTTTCTTCAGCATCTCGGTGACTATGGATTCCAATGTCGGCTTTTTCTCATAAAAGTCATATGTAGCTGGGAAAAGGTACCCTTCAAGCGGATATAAAACCTTTTTATTTTCAATTTCCGACGTCAAGAGCTCCGGAAATTTCTTTTCCATGGACTTAACGAATTTCTTATCATTCAATTCCTTAAAGACCTTTTTCGGATCCTCATCCGTCTTCATTGCAATGATATCGGCAATCTGGATAAGCTGCTTTCCTTCAGGAATCGTTATCTTCAATACAGCCTCTTTCATGAGTTTCCCGGTTTTGATGCTTGTGACAATATCTTCAATTGGCATGGAAGGTGACAATTTATACTCACCTGCCTGAAAACCGGATTCATTCCGAAATTTAATATAATATTTGAATACGCGTGCGTCCTTGATTATTCCTTGCTCTTCAAGCAGTGTTGAAATTTCGTTCACGGAAGATCCGATTGGGATTTTCACTTTTTTGATGGTGTCATCACCAGGATCGACTGGTTTCATGGCTGAGTTGATATATAAAAAGCCCACAAGACCAACTATCCCAATTAATAAAATAAGCGAAGCTATCGTAATCATGATGATTTTACGTACCAGCTTGGCTTCTCCTTGCCGTTCTAACAATTTCATTCGGATATGTTCCTTTTTAGATAGATTTTTATCTTTTTCATCCATTTTCATTCCCCCTGCAAACTCACACCAACTACAGAATGGTTTCTAGGTGATGCTTTCTTTAATTAAACTTTGCTTCGAACATTATACTAAAATCAACAAATAATTACATGGTTTTTGCAAAACTACATTCATTTCTACTCTATTTATGGCAAAAATGCACTAGTTTTGTCAATATACAGATGTAATTCGCCAGGAAAATAGTGACATCTTTTCTCTTTAGCTTAAAAAACGCCCCCAATTTTCCCCCCTGCATGTGTAAAGAATTTTCAGGCAATGACTGGAATACGCATGAAGGAATGCTATTATTAATTATAAGCTGAAGAAAGGTGTGAAGGAGTTGGATAATTCTTATTTTGTAGGGTGGGGGACATTGGCACTCATAAACGCCGGACTTGCTCAAGGTAAAAATAGAACGGCGTTGAATTGGTTCTTGCTATCATTATTTTTGGGTCCGCTCGCTACTTTTATTCTTTTATTCGTAGAGAGAAGATAAATTGCTGGTACATAAATGAAAAAACCGACCTGATCGAGGTCGGTTATTTCTAATCTTATTCTTCTTCAGCTTCTTCTTGGTCAAGGAATGTATTTAACATTTCTTCGACAAGATCCCATTCTTCTTCGGTTTCGATCGGTGTAAGTTCACCATCTTTATTATCTTCGCTTGGTACGAATGATGAAGCGTGGATTTCAATTTCTTCCTCTTCATCTTCTGCAGACATCGGATAATAAAGTACATAAGATTTGTTGAATTTATCTGAGTCGAATGTGAAAAGGATTTCGCAAAGCTGCTCGTTTCCGTTTTCATCTACTACTGTAATGTTGTTTTCGCCGTGTTCCATTTGTATTCCACCTCATATTGAATTTGTTTGTCTGTCCAAGAAACCTTGCAGAATCATGACAGCTGCCATTTTATCAATGACTTTCTTGCGTTTGCTTCGGCTCACGTCCGCCTCAAGAAGGACACGTTCAGCCGCCATAGTTGTCAACCGTTCATCCCAGAGAAACACAGGCAGCTTGAATTTTTTTTCTAATCGTTTGGCGAAATCTTGACTGATCTCGCCTCGCGGTCCAACGGTTCCATTCATATTTTTAGGTAAACCTAGGACAATTTTAGAAATTTCATGCTCTTTTATTATTTCATTGAGACGTTTAAAGCCGAAGTCATTACCAGCTTCGTTAATTTTGATCGTTTCCAATCCTTGTGCAGTCCACCCCATCGCGTCACTCACGGCAACGCCGATGGTTTTTGAACCTAAATCAAGTCCCATTGTGCGCATTAGTATTCCTCTCGATGGTTCTTAAGATACGACTTAACCAATTCTTCGATGATTTCATCGCGTTCAAGCTTACGAATAATGTTTCGAGCATCCATATGGCGCGGGATATAGGCCGGGTCACCAGATAATAGATAACCGACAATCTGGTTGATCGGGTTATAACCTTTTTCCTGAAGTGCAACATACACTTGAGACAATACTTCTTGTACATCTCTTTCGAATGGTTCTTCGGGAAAATTAAATTTCATCGTTTTATCAAAGGAACTCATTAACATGCACCTCTCCTCAGCGTCCAGAATCCACTAATACCTACATTGTACAACACTTTCCATTGATTATGAAATCGATAAGACCCATTCTTCAACAAAATTAAGTGCTGCATCCAATTTTTCTGGGTCTTTTCCGCCGGCTTGGGCCATATCTGGACGTCCGCCACCGCCTCCGCCGCAACGGGAAGCAACTTCTTTGATCAATTTACCTGCATGGAAACCGCGATCGATATAATCCTTCGTGACTCCGGCAATCAAATTGACTTTATCACCTTGAGCCGATCCTAATACGATAATGACAGAATCGAGCTTTTGTTTCAAATCATCCGCCATGGCACGAAGATTATTCATGTCGGTAGCTTGAACCTTCGCCACCAATACTTGAACCCCATTTATGTCTTTTACGTTAGAAACAAGGCTTCCTGCTTCAATATTACTTAATTTTGCAGTCAGGCTTTCATTCTCACGATGAAGATCCTTCACTTCAGCCAAGACCGTTTCAATTCTTGACGGTACATCTTTCAAGTTCGTTTTCAATTTAGCAGCCGCGTCTTTCAAGACACCAATTTGATCAGTCATCAATTTGTATGCTCCTGCACCCGTTACCGCTTCTATCCGGCGAGTTCCCGCACCGATGCCGCTTTCTGAAACAATCTTGAACAAGCCTATTACCGCGGTATTCGGGACGTGAACGCCACCGCAAAGTTCAAGACTATAATCGCCTATTTGCACGACACGGACAATCTTGCCGTATTTTTCGCCGAACAGGGCCATTGCGCCCATCGCTTTGGCTTCTTCAATGTTTTTATAATCAGTGTTCACTTGAAGGCTTTGCCAAATCTTTTCATTTACAATCGTTTCGATCCGCTCAATCTCTTCTGCCGTTATCTGGCCAAAATGAGAGAAATCGAAGCGAAGGCGCTCAGCTTGTACGAGTGAACCTGCCTGATTGACATGTGTACCTAGCACATCTTTCAACGCCTGATGCAGAAGATGTGTCGCTGTATGATTTTTCGTGATATGGATGCGATTTTCATGATTTACCGAAGCAACGATATCGGAACCTGACATTAAAGTGCCGGCAGCCACAGTTACACGGTGCAGATTTTGGCCATTTGGAGCTTTTTGAACATCATGGACATCCAACTTAACGGATTCATTAGCCATCGTTCCTTTATCAGCTATTTGACCCCCGCTTTCCGCGTAGAAAGGAGTCTTGTTCAGTATTACCTGAACTTCCTCACCTTCTTGTGCGTCCATTACAAGCTCGCCATTTTTAATGATGGCAGAAACTTTGGCTTCGACCGCAATTTGATCATAGCCGACAAACTCACTTTCAACTTTAATATCTCCCAATACCCCGCCTTGGATTTGCATGGAATCAACATCTTGACGCGCTGAACGGGCACGTTCGCGCTGTGCATCCATTTCTTTTTCAAATCCAGCTTGATCGACCGTCATGCCTTCTTCTTCAGCATATTCCTCCGTTAACTCGATCGGGAAACCATATGTGTCATATAAACGGAATGCATCACTGCCCGGAATGGTCGTACCGCCTTTTTCCTTTTCCTTTTTTATGACTTCAGAAAGGATGGACAGTCCATCATTTAGAGTTTCATGGAAGCGTTCCTCTTCATTCTTGATAACTTTTGCAATGAACTCTTTATTCTTGAGGACTTCAGGGTAGAAGTCTTTCATGATTTCGCCAACGACCGTCACAAGCTCGAACATGAATGGACGATTGATGTTGATTTGCTTAGCATAACGAACCGCTCTTCGAAGCAAACGGCGTAATACATAACCGCGCCCTTCGTTGGATGGAAGAGCACCGTCACCTACCGCAAAGGCTACCGTACGAATATGGTCGGCAATGACTTTGAATGCAACATCTTTTTCTGCATCGACACCATATTTCACATCGGAGATTTCTTCGACTGCCCGGATGATAGGCATGAATAAATCCGTATCATAGTTCGTCGCCACATCTTGAACGACGGAAGCCATACGTTCAAGTCCCATGCCCGTATCGATATTTTTCTTTGGAAGAGGTGTATAAGAGCCGTCAGGATTATGGTTGAATTGAGAAAACACAAGATTCCAGACTTCTAGATGACGTTCATTTTCCCCGCCTGGATATAGTTCCGGGTCATTCGGATCATCGCCGTATGCTGGTCCGCGGTCATAGAAAATCTCTGTATTCGGGCCACTTGGACCCTCACCGATATCCCAGAAGTTTTCTTCCAGACGAATGATTCTTTCAGCAGGAACACCGATTTTTTTATTCCAGAGTTCGAATGCTTCATCATCTTCTGGATGGATTGTCACAGCCAATTTCTCTTTGTCGAACCCAATCCATTTTTCATCCGTCAAAAACTCCCATGCCCATGTGATGGCTTCTTCTTTGAAGTATTCACCAATGGAAAAGTTACCGAGCATTTCGAAAAACGTATGATGACGTGCAGTTTTCCCCACGTTTTCAATATCGTTTGTACGGATTGCCTTCTGTGCATTTGTAATCCTTGGATTTTCAGGAATCACCCGTCCATCAAAATATTTCTTTAAAGTAGCGACACCTGAATTTATCCATAGCAGTGATGGATCTTCATGAGGAACCAATGACGCACTTGGTTCGATGTTATGGCCTTTTTCACTAAAAAAATCTAAATACATTTGGCGGATTTGAGCACCAGTTAAATACTTCATATATATATCCTCCTTTTAAAATTATGTAATTTTGAGCACACAAAAAACTCCCATCCCAAAAACAGGGACGAGAGTTGACTCGCGGTACCACCCTGATTATGGACGCAGGGAAATCCCATGTCCATCACCTTCATAAAAGCCTTAACGCGGCATGACGGCAGGTATTAGCTGCTCTCAGGACTAGCTTTCTGCTGCTCTTCACCTTGCAGTCCCTTTCAGCCTAGGGGACCCCTCTCTTTTAGATGGACTTCAGCATACTTCATCCTTCAACGAATTATCTTATGTAATGGATTATATTCACAAGACTTTTATTTGTCAACAAGGGACGGCTTCTTTCTAAAGTGAACGCGGGCGTGCAGAACAAAAACTTTCAACACTGCCAAAATGGGAATCGAAAGGACCATGCCCGCGATCCCGCCTATTTCACCACCGGCCAATAATGCAAGCATGATGAACAGCGGATGCATATGAAGGCTTTTACCGACTATTAGCGGCGACAGGATATTCCCCTCAAGGAATTGGAGTGCAAGCACGATGACCGCAATGATCAATACCATTTTCACTGACATTGTCGCGGCGATAATCACTGCAGGAATGGCCCCGATTATGGGACCGAAATAGGGAATGACGTTCGTTATTCCGATTATCGCCCCCAAAAGCAGCGGATATTGCATTCCGACTATCCAGAAAAGCAGCGAGGAAATTAAACCGATCACGGCACAGACGATGATTTGACCGCGGATATAGCCTCCAAGTGACGCATCCACATCACGAACGAATGCCCGTCCCTGCTTTCGCCATTTTTTCGGTGTCATATACCATGCCATTTTTTTTAATGCCGTGAAATCTTTCAGGATATAAAAAGCAATGAATGGAATCAACGCAATCAGTAAGATGAAATCAATCATCTTCATTGCATACTCCATTGCCTTTTCGGGCATACGCTTCAGCCAGGCTTCAAAAAGGATGACACCTTCTTCGAATCTTTCATGAATTCCGAACGGCCAGGCCGCCGTTTGATGATTAAGCTTATCTATCCGGCTCCTGTACTGTTCAATCAGTTCCGGTACGCTTTCCGACAGCTCTCGAACCTGACTGACCATTACAGGAATGCCTTTATAAACAGCAAAACCAGCCCCTCCGAAAAACAGCAAATAGATGATTGTAATCGAAAGCCAGCGACGCATCCCTTTCTCATTTAAATATTCCACTACCGGGTGCAGCAAATAACTGATGAACGCACCAACCAAAAAAGGCAGCAGTACCGTCACACAAACAGTAACGACAGGTCCCCACATGGGCTTAAGTTTCATAAAAATATAGATAACGAAAAATAAGAGCAATAAAAAACCCAGGCGATAAAACCACTTTAGACGAATACTCACAATTAAACACCTCCCGCTCATTTATTCTTCGAAAGGCGGAAGGTTTTCATACATAAAAAAGAGTGCCCCCATTATCAGGACACCCATTCGGATTATAATAATGATTTTAATCTTTTGCGTATTTTCTTCATATTCCGTTTGATCATCTTCGAGTTCATCAAGTCCGAACCCATATTCATTAGATTATTGCGTGAACGTCTAGCCATTGCAAACACCTCTTCCGTTAATTACATACTGAAGCGGCGGTCATTTTCATCAAACAAGTCGTCCAAAGAGCTTAAACTTCCATCTTCCTCGACTTGGTGCGTATTAATGATCCCTTCGGATAAGGTCATTTCAATAAAGCAATTCCAACAATAATATTGATTAACGCCAATCTTCCCAACATCTTTACTGCGGCAATTCGGACATTTCATTTCCAAAATGGACACCTCACTGTTCATAAACTGAAACAATGATGGTATCCTTCCCAAATGCAGGCGGCTGTTTTGATTCTATCACTGTCGACTCCGAGAAAAACCCATCCGTTGTTTCATACGCTATAATCGTGCCCATTTTTTCCCTAAAATATACATCCTGCAGTAAACCAAGCTCCTCACCCATTTCTGAAAAAAGCATGCGTCCCAATAATTCGTCCTTCGTTAAGCACATGGAATCCGCAGGCACTTTCCCTAGGGCTGAATCCTGATGGACGATGAAGATCCCATCTGGACCGAAAGAAGATATTTCGTCCAGTTTTAAATGAAAAGCTCTTTTGAACAATGCCTGTTGATGAATGACCAAGCCTGTTACCTGACCCGATTCAGATATCGATAAATCGTGGACCGTGCCGATCCTTTCTCCTTTGGTTGTAAAAATCGGCATCCCTTTCAATAAAGAAAACGTCCGCAAGGTCATCCCGCCTTTCCGAACATTTTTATTATCTCTTTCATCATGAAAATAGATGTGCTGAAAGGTTTTCCATTGTTGCCCGACCTTACCGATATCCAGTGAGCGGGCATAAAAAAAGACCGGTTTCCCGGTCAGATCCACCTTACCATCCTCTGCTGGAACCTCCGCCGCCGGAACTTCCGCCGCCGCCGTCCCGTGGACCGCTGCCGCCTCCACGGCCACCGCCACCTCCGCGACTGATGAACATCAAGAGGATATTGAGTAATATTTGAAGGAAAAACCCTTTAAAGAACTTGGCATCGATGATGAATACGATGATGACAACGATGATAATGAGAAAAATCTGTAAACCTGATGGCCGAAAAGTTTCTGACTCGGGCTGAACGGATAGATCTTGATGAAACTCGTCACCTAAGTTATATTCTTTCGTGACATCGTTATATACGGCCTTATAGGTTTCAGTCAGGGCAAGGTCGGAATTACCCGCCTTCAGCTCGGGGATAGCCACATTGTCCAAAATCTGTCCCGATCTTATGTCGGTAATGGCACCTTCCAAACCGTACCCCACTTCAATACGGATTTTCCGTTCTTTCTTGGCCAGAACGATGAGGACTCCATTGTTCAGTTCTGCATCACCAAGCTTGAATGACCTAAATGCCTGTACCGAGTACTCTTCAATCTCAGATCCTTCCAACGAATCCACCGTCAAAACGGAAATTTGTGCTTTTGTGGCATCATCCAACCGTTTCCCAAGCTCGATGAGTTCGGATTTTTCCTGATCATCCAGGACTCCGGCAAAGTCCTGGACATATATATCCCCAACTGGTTCAGGAATTTTAGGTTGTGCTGCGACTACGTTTGCTAAACTGAACGTGAGAATGAAAAATAGCGCAAACACAGCGAGTCTTTTCATTATTTATCGCTCCCGAAATCAACCTTTGGCGTTTCTTTTTCTTGATCGGTCACTTCAAAATATGGTTTGGTATCGAACCCGAACGCGCCTGCCATCATATTCTTTGGAAAACGTTTAATCGTCTTATTATAGTTGGTAACTTCATCATTATAGTCTTTCCGTGCTACCGCCAAGCGATTTTCCGTCCCCTCCAAACTATCCATGAGACCCTTGAAGTTTTCATTGGCCTTTAGATCCGGATAGTTCTCGACAACCACCAAAAGACGGCTTAAAGCCCCACTCAATTCTTGGTTCGCATCAATAGCATCTTTAGTCGAATTGGCACCTGCCAACTTCGAGCGTGCATCACTCACCGCTTTAATGGCTTCCGTTTCATGCGAAGCATAACCCTTCACCGTTTCGACAAGATTCGGAATCAAATCCGCTCTGCGTTTCAATTGGTTATCCACCTGTGACCACTTATTGTCTACGTCTTCATTGGCGCTTACAAGACCGTTGTAGGAAGATGCCCCATAAATGACAAGTAAAACGACAACGACTATTCCTATTATCCAACCTTTTTTCATCCAAATCCCCCCTGCTCTTTCACATTCATATAAGTTATATTCTATATTAGTTCCACCAAAACTATGAATTTCAAACAAAATTTATCAAAATGAAGAACCAAACATTGATCATCAGCTACATAAAATCATAAGGCGTGACATCCTCCATCCCGATCATCGGGTCAGCATTCGTGAAGATTTCAAGATAACTTGCTTCACGCTCTTGCACCTCTCCCTTTTCCACCGGCATATCCTCTTCACTCAAAATCTCCCGCAGCTTTTCACGCAAAGTCGTTTTCCGGCGCATCTCATCATTACGCTCGATCCCTAGACGGAATGCATCTTCTTCACCGCAAAGGATCAAGAAATTTTTACTGCGGGTAATCGCCGTATACAATAAATTACGGCGGAGCATCCGATAATAACTTCTCACTACAGGTAAAATGACAATGGGGAACTCGCTTCCCTGCGACTTATGGATGGAGCAGCAATAAGCATGTGTAATCTGGTTCAAGTCCTGTTTCGTGTATGTCACTTCGATTCCCTCGAACGATATGATTACTTTATCGACATGATCGGTATTTTCCTTAGCGAACAATATGGACACGATTTCACCCATATCGCCGTTAAAGACACCCTCCTCTGGCTGGTTAACCAGTTGAAGCACCTTATCTCCCGTTCTGTATATCACGTCTCCGAATTTAATTTCCCGCCGCTTTTCATCCGCATTGCTATTGAACACTTCCTGAAGCATTTTATTCAGTGCATCAATCCCGGCAGGCCCTCTATACATGGGAGCCAGCACCTGTATATCCCTGGCGGTGAAACCCTTCGTCCTCGCATTCGCAACCACTTTCTCGATTACTTGAGCGATTTGCCCGGTCTGGCAGCGAATGAACGATCGATCTTCTTGCTGCTTCGTCACATCATCCGGAAGCTTTCCTTTTTTGATACCATGGGCTAATTCAATGATCGATGAGCCATCAGCTTGACGATAAATATGTTCCAGACTGACAGTAGGCACACAATTCGACGCAAGCAAATCCTTTAAAACCTGCCCAGGGCCAACCGATGGCAGTTGATCTTCATCACCTACCAATATCACTTGGACATTTTCCGGCAAAGCCTTAAACAGTTGATTGGCCAGCCATGTATCCACCATGGAAACCTCATCGATGATCACGATCCGGCCATCCAACTGATTATCCTCATCATGGGAAAAGCCTTCACTCCCGTTCCACCCCAGCAAACGGTGGATCGTAACAGCGGGGAGTCCAGTCGATTCGGCCATTCGTTTCGCTGCACGGCCAGTAGGAGCCGCAAGAACGAATGGAAATGGATCGCTTCCCTCTTTTTTATAATCATTAATGTCCATGGATACACCATGCAGCTCTGCATATAGCTCAACAATCCCTTTGATTACCGTCGTCTTACCAGTACCAGGTCCCCCCGTCAAGATCAACATGGGCGACTGCAGGGCTGTTTGTATCGCCTCTTTTTGAGCTGAGGCATAAGAAACATTTAGACGCTCTTCCAGCTTCCCAAGGGCCAGTAAAAATTCCGATTCCGGGAACTGGTCTTCATACTCGGTTTGTGCGAGTATCCGCTTGATGTTCGTAACAATTCCCTTTTCAGAATAGTAAAGTGAAGGCGGATAAATTCGTTGATCCTCGACAACGATTTTTCCCTCTTCCGTCAATTCGATTATTTCCGAGGAAATGTTCGTGAACTCTATGCGATCCCGTTTATTTTCCTCAAGCAATCGCTTGACCGCTTCCAATAGCTGCTCGGCTTCTATGTAGATATTTCCATCCTGAAGGCATTGTGATTCAAGTGTATACAAGCACGCAGCCTTGATTCGGTCGGGATGGCTGCCGGAAATGCCAAGCTGATGCCCAAGCTCATCCGCCCGTCCAAAACCGATCCCTTCAATATCCTCTACGAGCTTATATGGATTTCCCTGAACCATCGTGATCGTATCCTGTTTATACAATTGATAAATCTTCATCGACAGCTGCGGACCGAAGCCATATTGATTCAGGGCGATCATTACCTGCTCCAGACCTTGATGCTCGACTAATGTATCATAGAGGCCCTTTGCCTTTTCCCCGGATAGCTTCGGGATTTCATCAAGTAACGAAGGCTGAGCCAGAATTTTGGAAATTGCCTTTTCCCCTAGTGTATCAACAATGCTCTCGGCTGTTTTTTTTCCAATGCCTTTGAACAGGTCACCGGATAAATAACTGACGATGCCTTCCTTTGATTGGGGCAAATCCTTGCGAAAATGCTCTACATGAAATTGAAGGCCAAAACGCGGATGTTCCTTCATCGCCCCATAAAAAATATAGATCTCATCCTCATGCATCCTTGGAAAGTAACCTGTCACGACAGCTTCCTTCTCTTCATAATTCAGATTCGTTTCATGCACACGAATTCTTACAACCGAGTACATATTTTCTTCATTATGAAAGATCGTCACCAAATGACTTCCTTTCATGAACATTTTCTCTTCTGAAAACAAATCCAATGAATCTTGCTGGCTCAACGCTTCTCCCCACCTTTCCATGCATATGCAGTCTATTTACTCAGCATTCATTTCTTCCATCAGTTTCTTTCCGTGTGCCGCAAGCATATGGTCAGGCTGTGCTTCCAAAGCTTTATCAAAATAAGCCATCGCCGCCTGCGCATCCTCACGATACCCGGCAAACGCAACACCTAAATTATAATAAGCATCGGCATGGCCTGGATCCTGTTCCACGACTATATTCAGTTGATTGATCAATTCATCATATAACTCCGCATTTGCAAGACATAGCGCATATTGAAATCTCGCATCAACGTCATCAGGGCTCAGCTCCACCGTTCTCTGTAAATAAGGCATCGCCAATTTAGGTTGATCTAACGCCATCAATGTCAATCCAAGCATAAAGTAAGCATCGCTGTTCTCCAGACCCAAACGAATAGCCTTTTCAAACATATCCTTCGCTTCGATTAATTTAGTATCGGTTTCATAGTATAAGTTTCCTAATGAATAGTAAGCCGCAGCTGCATTTTCATCCAGCTCAATCGCCTTTTTGTAAAACTTGACCGCTTTATCCGTTTCACCCACTGCAGTCAGTACATTCCCAAAGTTTATGTAGGCAACAGGCTCATTTGGATTTTCCTCGATTGCCTCATTAAAAACTTTCGCCGCTTCTTCGTATTTTCCTTGCTGCATAAACTCAATTCCTTGTTGATTCTTATCCATGATCATTTCACACTCCATTTTTCATATTAAAAAGTATAGCATAAGCCATCGGTCGAATTCAGACAGCACACCCTTAATCCAAAAGAAGTCCCCAACCGCAAACACAGCTGGGGACATGCTTATTTTACCCTACGTAAGTCAGTTTTTCACCTTTTTTAAATACTTCATCAATCGTACCGCCACCCAGGCACACTTCTCCATCATAGAATACGACTGCCTGTCCAGGTGTGATCGCGCGGACTGGCTCGTCAAAGATGACTTCGACATCACCATTTTCCAGAACCTTCACCTTAACACCGCTATCCTCTTGACGGTACCTGAACTTTGCCGTACATGTAAATTCACCAGCAGGTATATGTTCCGCTACCCAGCTGACATTCACTGCACGAAGGGAATTGGAATACAGCACATCATTATCAAAGCCTTGACACACATATAATAGATTGCGCTTCAAGTCTTTTCCCGCAACAAACCAAGGTTCGCCGCTGCCGCCAATCCCTAGACCGTGACGCTGACCAATCGTGTAATACATCAATCCGTCATGCTTGCCCATGACCTTTCCATCCATCGTGACCATATCACCGGGCTGTGCTGGTAGGTAATTGCTTAAAAACTCTTTGAAATTGCGTTCACCGATAAAACAGATGCCTGTTGAATCTTTTTTCGTTGCCGTAGCAAGACCCGCTTCTTTCGCAATCTCTCGGACTTCCTTCTTATCAATGTGTCCAAGCGGAAACATGACTTTTTCCAATTGTTCTTGAGTAAGCTGGTTCAAGAAGTAGGTTTGATCCTTATTATTATCAATACCGCGAAGCATCTTGTATTCGCCATCCCGGTATTCAACCTGTGCGTAATGGCCTGTAGCCACATAATCGGCACCAAGGCTTACCGCATGTTCTAAAAATGCCTTGAATTTGATTTCCTTATTGCACATTACATCCGGATTCGGGGTGCGGCCCGCTTTATACTCATCCAAGAAATAAGTGAATACTTTATCCCAATATTGCTTTTCGAAATTGACCGCATAATAAGGGATGCCGATTTGATTACAAACGGCAATTACATCATTGTAATCTTCCGTTGCCGTACAGACTCCGTTTTCATCTGTATCATCCCAGTTCTTCATGAATATCCCGACCACATCATAGCCTTGATTCTTCAATAGCAGGGCTGACACAGAAGAATCCACGCCTCCTGACATACCCACGACGACGCGTGTATCTTGTGGTGCTTTATTCATTCTGTCACCTCATTTATTTAAAGAAGGAATTATCTTCCAACTAATCTTTTAACGATTTTCACGGTGGTTTCAGCAGCATGCCTGACTTCCTCTTCCGTGTTGTTCAAACCGAAGCTGAAACGAATCGAATTCTTCGTACGCTCCGAATCTTTCCCGAACATCGCCACAAGCACATGCGACGGATCGATTGACCCTGCTGTACAAGCGGATCCGCTCGATACCGCAACACCTGCCAAGTCCATATTAACGAGCATCGATTCCACATTCGTACCCGGGAAACTAATATTCAGCACATGTGGCAGCGACTGTTCCATTGATCCGTTAATTTCATATTGTACATCCGCCCCATCAAGAACGGCAAGCAATACGTCTTTATATTGCTTGTATTGCTCCTTTTTCTTTTCCATCATGCTTTGTGCAATTAAAACAGCTTCTGAAAAACCGGCAATGGCCGGCACACTCTCCGTACCCGCTCGGCGTTTGCGTTCTTGTTCCCCGCCATATAAATGCGGATTCAGCTTCAAGCCTTCACGTATATATAGAAAGCCGATTCCTTTGGGACCGTTGATTTTATGCGCTGTTACACTCAGCAAATCCACACCCAATTCACGAACATCGATAGAGATCAAACCATATGCCTGAACGGCGTCCGTGTGGAAAATGGCTTGATGACCTTTGAGCAATTGTCCAATTTCAGCAATCGGCTGAATCGTTCCGACCTCATTATTGCCGAACATGACCGAAACCAAAATCGTATCGTCCCGCAATGCCGCCTTTAAATCGGCAATGGAAATAAGCCCCGCTTCATTCACAGGTAAATATGTGATTTCAAAGCCAGACTTCTCAAGGAATTGGCATGTATGCAAAACCGCATGATGCTCGATCTCCGTCGTTATGATGTGCTTTCCTTTTTCTTCATAAGCATTCGCAACACCAATGATCGCCGTATTATCCGCCTCGGTTCCGCCGCTCGTGAAAATGATTTCATTCCGCCCGGCACCGATGCTTTTTGCAATACTCGAACGCGCCTCATCTAAAACATGGCGAGCCTCCCGCCCGAAAGCATGAATGCTCGACGGATTACCAAAGTCATGGCTCATGACTGTCATCATTCTATCGATCACATTCGGATGCATCGGTGAAGTCGCAGCATGATCTAAATATATTCTGTCCACTTTATTGTCGCCTCCATTAAAAAACGCAAGCGCCCACATAATAGGCGCATTGCTGATCACTTAAATATAGTACATATAAGAGTTGATTTCACCCGTATCCTTATAGTTCGCCAAATCCATAAGCGTCGTATTATCCAATACATCCTTCACAGCATCGCGGATCCGGATCCAAAGCTGGCGCTTCACCGGCTCTTCATCCTCAATGCCTTCAACAGGGGTAATCGGCCCTTCCAATACGCGAATGACATCACCCGAAGTAATCTCCTGAGGATCCTTAGACAAGACATACCCGCCATACGCACCACGGACACTCTTCACCAGCCCTGCATTACGTAGCGGCGCAATCAACTGCTCCAAATAATGCTCCGACAGATTATGCGTCTGGGCAATCGATTTCAAACTTTTCGGGCCTTCTCCATAGTGTTTAGCAAGCTCGATCATAATCGTTAAACCATAACGGCCTTTAGTAGATATCTTCATACATATACACCTCAAATTATTTATCCGTTTCTAAATTCTTTTGAAATTATAGCATATTCCCGCCAGAAATGCATTCAACCTCCCTTCATTTGTCAAATTATCCTAATTGGAGAGGTGGGGAATATATTGTTAAAAGACGGATTATCCAGTGTCAAGGACGAATTATCTACGCCAAGGACGAATTATTATCTATCAAGGGACGAATTAACTTCTTTGTAAGACAACGTACATTTTTCAAATGAAAGTTCTGTTCTTTGACACATTTACTTTTACTAAAAATAAGGAAACCTATCATTAATAGAGAATATTTCTATTATTAAGGAGTGGTTATGATAAAAGAATGTGAGATACCTTTAAAAGTACATATGATAGAAGTTCTAATGAGACGCTTACAACCTGATCATGCTAAGCAACCGATATTAAACTAAAGACATCAAAAAAATCAAAGCTGGATATAGCGGGGAATATAGAGTCTTATCATCTCTAAATACCCTTCCTGAAAAAGAGTATCTATTTTTTCATGACCTCCGTCTAATTGGATCACCCTTCCCCTTCCAAATCGACATCCTCATTGTCACTTCTTATTTTTTATTAAGGCTGTTTTCACATACTTTGTTGCTATTTACCAGGTAGTGAGTTGTGGTTGATTTCCCCTCCAGATGCTCGCTTTCCTTGGTGCGGGCGGTGAGCCTCCTCGGCGTAAACGCCTGTGGGGTCTCACCTGCCCCGCTGCTCCCGCAGGAGTCTCGCACTTCTGCTCCAATCAACCTTAAATAGTTTCGTTTTAAAAACAACAATCTTTACGAAAAGAGCCTTTATTAATTATTGAAGTGAAAAACATGGCTGGTGAAATCTATTTCGACAACACATTCAATCAACTTATCCGCACAAATCCAGATGGAAAAACAGAAGCTTTTGATGATCCAATTCTGCAAGTGAACCGGCCGCGCCAACAGCTAGTTGAATGGTTGAAATTTTAAAAAATCATCAATCTCCCAGTAGAAATATTAGTCGTCAGCGCCAATTCATCAACGATAATACGAGCTGAGAACAGAGATATTCATGGAAAAGTGATACGTAAAGATAGTATTCTTATAAAAATTTCAGAATTCAAGGAAAAATATGAAAAGAAGAATATCTACTATATTGCTCGACGAACATACGCCTTATATCCCAAATATTTTGGAAAGTTACGGAATACCCCTCACCACCCTTTAAACCGGAGTATACCGCCATAAATGTTATGCTTTTTCTATGGAGAGACGATTAAGAAAGTGGATTTGCCGTACATGTTTGCATTCTTCCCATGATGCCCACATCTCTGCTCTTCAGGATTATGTATTCCTCGTTAAACCAACCATTACCAACAGCGAATTCCGGCAATTCCTCCAACTCAAATCTCCATCAAGTGCAAAAAAGTTATTAACCACATTAAAATTACATCATTCCGGCAACACCAAAGGAAGAGTTTACTTTTTACGTTCGATTATTGAGGATAGGACGAATTAGCTGCCTTAAGGGCGCATTAAATACTAATTCAACTGCATTCACAGCATAATCAGCGCATTTTCCCCATAAGTTGTGATACCTTTATATTAAAAGGAGAGGTGCGCAATGAATATTAAACCGCTTGCTTTCCGGATGCGGCCTCGATCGATTGATGAGATCATCGGGCAGGAGCATCTGGTCGGTGAAGGGAAAATTATCGCAAGGATGGTGAAGGCCAAGCAGCTTTCTTCCATGATTCTGTATGGTCCGCCGGGAATTGGCAAGACATCGATTGCAAGTGCGATTGCCGGAAGCACGAAGTTTGCTTTCCGGACGCTGAATGCGGTGACCAATAATAAAAAGGATATGGAAATCGTGGCAGCCGAGGCTAATATGTCCGGTAAAGTGATTCTGCTGCTTGATGAGGTACATCGACTCGATAAGGCAAAACAGGATTTTCTATTGCCATACCTTGAAAACGGGATGATTACCTTGATCGGTGCAACGACCAGCAATCCCTATCATGCAATCAATCCGGCTATCCGAAGCCGTTGCCAGATTTTCGAGCTCAAATCCTTGGAAACCAATGATATAACTACAGCTCTGGAACGGGCACTTCATGATGAAGAGCGGGGGCTTGGTGCGTATGAAACGGATGTCAGCCTTGATGCCCTTACCCATTTCGCGACTTCTTCAAACGGAGATGTCCGCAGTGCCCTTAACGCTCTTGAGCTCGCCGTCATTTCCACAGAACCCGATGAGTCCGGAACGATTCATATAGATCTGCAAATTGCCGAAGAATGCATGCAGAAAAAAAGCTTCTCACATGATAAGGATGGAGATGCCCATTATGATGTTCTGTCGGCTTTCCAAAAATCAATTCGCGGAAGTGATGTGAATGCAGCCCTTCATTATTTGGGGCGCTTGGTCGAAGCCGGTGATCTTGTCAGCATTGCCCGCCGCATGGTGGTCATTGCCTACGAAGATATAGGTCTTGCCAATCCTCAGGCTGGTCCCAGGGCCCTCGCTGCAGTCGAAGCCGCTGAACGGCTCGGTTTTCCTGAAGCCCGGATTCCACTTGCCAACTCAGTGGTCGAGTTATGCCTATCACCCAAATCGAACACGGCCATTGTCGCAATTGATGCAGCGCTTTCCGACATTCGCAGCGGCCATAGCGGAGATGTACCGGACCATCTTAAGGATGCCCATTACAAAGGAGCCACAGATCTCGGACGCGGCATCGGTTACCTTTATCCGCATGACTACGAGAATGGCTGGGTGAAGCAGCAATACTTACCGGATAAACTGCGCAGCAAAAAATATTACAAACCGAAAAAGAGCGGGAAATTTGAACAAGCCCTGGCATCGGTCTATGAAAATATCGAGAAAAAGAAATAACTCCGGATCGCTTTAGACCCGGAGTTTTTTTATTGTGGGAAATGAAAGCTTTTGACATGTCTCATATTGACAAAGATCGCCTCCCCATGAGCATTCACCATCTCAATGATGCCATCTTTCACCGTACTGAGCTTACCAATATTCTTCGGATGCATCCCTAAGTCGAGCACCACCAGTTTATTGGTCAGCTTTTTCATCTGTTCCTCCAATGTCCTGGCCCAGCTTAAAGATGAGATCTGTGCCAGTTGCTCTGATTTATTCAAACCGTAAGGGCCTTTTTCATCATTTGTAACCGAAAGCCACTTCAAATGATCCATTGAGATGAACATCGTTTTAAATACGGGCGAATAAAAGACGAAATAGTTATTCATGATTCCCACGATATAGCCATGAACCGAGTGTTTTTTCGTGAGCAGGATTTCAACGAACCTCCCCTTCGCATTCATCAACAATTTTCGGAATGATGTCTCTTCGATCTCCAGCTCTCCTCCCGACCCAAACTCCTCTTCGATCATTGGAAAGGAAATATTCTTAATGTGCCTGAATGGAATGTAACGGTACACTTTTCCAGTATACAAGACGATGATGTCCGAGCTTTCTTCAATTAAAATCCCCGCTTCATGTATATTCCCTGCGAGCTCAAGTTCCATATACTGTCCTATATGTTTTGATAACAAGCGTTGCTTCCTCCTTTCTATTGAAATCAATCAAACCAAACAGTATGCTTTGTTCCAACTTGAAACCAGGTTACCAGTCATAATGGTTGCTTGGCCATTTTTTTATCAGTTCCAAATAGCATTTGAACTGATAAAATCGTCATTAAAAAAGTTTATAGAATGAAACATCTCCCATCATGGGCAAAAGCGGCATGTCCACTTTCCATAAGAAGGCACAACAACTCCATATTGGTTGCTGTACCTGTTTGGTATTTCTTTTACCGTGGGTTTTGGGTTGTTGCTTTGATTAAGTTCTCAATCCATATTTGCTTGAACGTATTTACTCGAGGACCCCGAAGTCCCCCTAAACCTCCATTTGATGAACTGCTTGAAGAGCTTTCGTATGATGAACTGCTTGAAGAGCTTTCAATGAATGAACTGCTGCTTTCAACAGAAGAACTTTCATCTAATGAACTGCTGCTTTCAACAGAAGAACTTTCATCTAATGAACTGCTGCTTTCAACAGAAGAACTGCTGCTTTCGTATGATGAACCTTTTCTTTTGTCTGAAGAACTGCTGCTTTCGTCTGATGAACTGCTACTTTCGTCTGATGAACTGCTGCTTTCGTCTGATGAACTGCTGCTTTCAACAGAAGAACTGCTGCTTTCAACAGAAGAACTGCTGCTTTCGTCTGATGAACTGCTGCTTTCGTCTGATGAACTGCTGCTTTCGTCTGATGAACTGCTACTTTCGTCTGACGAACTGCTACTTTCGTCTGATGAACTGCTGCTTTCATCTGACGAACCTTTGCCTTTGTATGATGAACCGCTTGAACTGCTTCCTTTTGACGAACCTCCAGCTGAAGTGCCTCCATTTGCAGAGTTTGCACCTTCTGCTTCTGCTTCGCGATTTTCATTTACCTGTACAGTTATAACTACGAATTGGATATGATCCGTTGTCACATAAAATAATTCTTCATGATGAACAACGATAAGGTGGCTGTCAGTAACTTCCATCAGGATGCCCTCAACTTTATTAGGTCCTCCAGCACTGACGGATACCCAATTGTGGACTAACCGTGATAGTAAGCCGTTAATTGTTTCTGTACCGTCACCAAATTGAGGCAATAACTCATTGTCCGCCAGCTCCAGCACTGTTACACTTTTAATATGGGAAATCGGGTATAGAACAAGCCCGTCATTCTCACTGGATAAAATTAAAAATTCCTCTTTTACATCTACAACCCGGCCAACTTTTGATGCCGGACCGCCGCCATTCACTTGAATGCAGCTAGTTTGAAGTGATTCCAGCATACCTAAAAAATTTGCTGGAAATACTGTTTCTTCTTCGTTGATCGAACATAAATCAAGTTGAGATTTTTTCGCATTCCTCACAACAATTTTCAAATGCTCGATGGCGAAATATACGAGTTGATTTTGTTCTGTTTGAATCACGATATAATCGCTCTGCACTGTTAAAAGCTTGCCTTCTCTAGAATCAGGCCCGCCTTTAAACGCCCTGACAAATTTCCCTGTTAAAGCTTCAAGGTACGGTAAACCAACAGTCTCTTCCATTTTTCCTTTAGCCTCCAATAGTTATTTATACTTTAGTGATATCCGTACTGCATATATATGCGCCTTCTTTCTAATACGGACTCTGCTAATCACCCATTTTGTAGTAAATCATCGTACGCCTAGAAAAATGTTATGAAAAAAACTCTTTCCATTCTATTAAACTATTAAAAAAGGGCCTTCCTTTTTAATAAAAAAACTCCGGAATTTTCCCCGGAGTTACTTCATCATTTACCTTATTGAACGAAATGGCCTTTCTTCCAAGTTACTTAATAATTCCGTCATTTCCCCTCTACTGCTTAACCAAACGCTTCCACACTGGATAACGGCAAATTCATCTCGATCAGCAGAATTGAAAAGGATCCTTGGAAGCAGCCAATAGATCTTTATATACCTCCCATTTGCAAAACAGACTTGCACTCCCTCATAACCTGAAAGTCTGCTCGTATGTCAGGAAAAAAAAAGAATACTCCAAATGGAAATTTGGAGCATGACATTTACCTATGTTTTTCCTTTAGCCACCCGATTACCGATTTCCCACCGTTTTCGCGGAGATCCTCAGCTTCTTCCTTTCCAATGGCATTACCATCCTTGATCACGATCACCTCATCAAGGATTTTCTCGATTTCCTCGATTTCATGAGTGGCCATGATAACCATTTGCCTTTCAAAATCGATATAAGACAGCAAGCTCCGTACTATCGACTCCCTAACCATAACGTCCAAACCTGAGAATGGTTCATCCAATAGCACGACCGGTGCCTCCCGAGACAGGGCCAGCACTAATTTAAGCCGTCCCCGATTACCTTTCGACATCGTACGGACCTTCTTCCGGACATCCAATTTCATGAATGCCAGCATTTCAATTGCCTTATCCAGGTTAAAATCAGCAAATTGCGATGCATGAAAATCAATATACTGACCTGCGGTAAAATTGGTATAGAAAAAATCAAGCTCTGACAGATAAGAAACAACAGAAGCCGTCCTCCTGCTTACCGGCACCCTATCGACCGTCACCTCTCCATGATCCGGTTTCGCGAGTCCGGCAATCAGTTTGAGCAATGTTGACTTACCGCTGCCATTGGCCCCCAACACCCCATATATCTTCCCCACTTCAAACGTGAGTGAAACACCATCAAGGGCAGTAATGCTTCCATACTTTTTCGTTACATCATGCAGCTCAACCGTCATTTTGCATCCCCCTGCTTCTTCAGAAATTGCTGTACCGCTGTCAGCATTTCTTCTCTCGACAAGCCGATTTCTTTCATATTTTCAACGAATGTCTCGATAACTTCCGTTTGAATCCGGGTACGCAATGATGCAATCAGCATCGGATCATTTTTAACGAATGTACCCTGCCCCCTTCTCGTCTCCACAATTCCATCCCTCTCAATCTCGGTATAAGTACGCTGGATCGTATTCGGATTGACACCCATCTCGACTGCCATTTCGCGGACCGATGGCAGCTTATCCCCACTCTTTACCTCACCCCGTACAATTGAATAACAAATTCGATCGGCAACCTGTAAATAAATCGGCTTTGAAGCATGAAAATCCTCTGACATCCTTTACACCTCAATCTTTCGGTCCAAGAGCCAACATGAAGCGAGGAACAATATCACTAATGCGATAACATCCAACCCGCTTGTCAAAAGCGAAATATTCCCTCTACCTTCTAGATAAAACTCCAACTTGGCTTGAGACAAGCTAAACGACGAACCGTTAAAAGCAGGTACAGCCCATAGATCATCCAGTTTCTTATATATCTCGGTATTTCCAACCCAATTTTTCACCAAAACCATTCCTATAAACAGAAAGGACACAATCAGCCAACGAATATTTTTAATAAGCTGAATCCTTGCGAGTGCATGATACACTACCCATAAAAACATCATTAGCACGGCAATGACAATACTGGCCGCCGCCATAACCCCGCCTATCTGTAACAAGCCTACTAATCCCGAAAAACTTTCCACCTGAAAGTCTGGCTGAAAATAACCGGTCGGAACCCTAAAAGCCACAAATACTAAACAGCAGGCAAATAAAATTGAAACCACCTGAAAAAGCACACTTGACAATAATTTACTTCCAAGCAGCATCGCCGCAGACTGGGGATTATGAATCCACAACTGCGTCTTCCCCTCATAATTCAAACATCCAAAAATCAAAGAGAACATAATAAATGGTTGTAAAAACATGATTATCCATGTGCACATATAAAAAAGACCTGCAACTTCCAAATACCTTGATGCCAATAAAGCAATAAATACTAAACCAACCTGTGCAACCAATAGCCAGAGAAGTGTGGATTTCCCGATCAGCCACTCCTTTATCATTAAACCTTTAAACGAATTCAACTTCCCAACCCCTTCATTATTGTTCTAGTTACATAGTACACAGTTACACCAATATATGTCAAAAGCATTATAAAATAACAAAATATACTATTCTTTTATAGTGAATTTAAATATAATAGATGAAGTGGTTACTATAAGAGGAAGGAAGTAAGATATGAGACATGAAAAAAAGACGAAAAAGAAACGGACATGGCTGAAGGTAGTCGGTATAATTGTCCTACTTTTCATATTAGCTGGGGGAGCGTTTGCCTACTCCTTATGGAATGCTCTAACTAAAACCGTTGACTCAATGCATACACCCATAGACCGTAACACGGATAAACGTACAAAAGACCTGGCACTATCGGATCAGGAGCCCTTCTCGATGCTCATGCTCGGTGTCGATGAACGTGATGGCGACAAAGGCCGTTCAGATACAATGATCGTCTTGACGGTCAATCCACAAAAGAAGTCAGTCAAAATGCTAAGCATTCCGCGTGATACACGGACCGAGATCGTCGGTCATGGTACACAGGATAAAATCAACCATGCGTTTGCCTTCGGCGGCGCAAAGATGTCCATGGATACTGTTGAGAACTTCCTCGATATCCCGATCGACTATTATATGAAGATCAATATGGAAGGATTTAAGGATATCGTTGACGCAGTCGGCGGAGTGACTGTTCAAAACGATTTGGACTTCACCTCCGATGGCATTCATTTTGCGAAAGGTTCGCATACTCTTAATGGGAAAGAAGCCTTAGCCTATTCACGAATGAGGCATGATGATCCTAATGGTGATTTTGGCCGTCAGTCCAGGCAACGTTCCATCATCGAGGCTGTCATCAGGGAGGGTGCGAGTGTTTCCTCTCTGACGAAATACAATGATGTCTTCGACGCACTAGGCAATAATATCCAGACGAATTTGACATTTGATGACATGATGGACATCCAAAAGAACTACAGGGACGCTAGCAAAAGCATTACCCAATCATCCATAAATGGCAAAGGAACGAAAATCGACGGAATCTACTACTATATTGTGTCGGATGAGGAAAAAGAAAAGGTTCAATCCGAATTAAAAGAACAATTATCCATCAAATAAGAAAAAATGAAAAAGCTGTCCGGGCCTGCATCCCGACAGCTTTTTCATTTTCACCGTCCAATAATCTGACAAAAAACGAACACCAATTGTAGAGATTTGTTGGAATTTTTGTTGTTTATTAGGCATGAAAAAACGGTATAATCTAGTATGAGCCGATACTTACATTTCCCCTTGCCCCTTTCATCACTTGACACTATTATTCTTTGGACCCGGAATTCCATCAACCATCATTCATCAACCATAATAAATAATCCTAAACAAAAGGAGTGGATTTAATTGAAAATCAAAGCAGGCAGCTGGGCTATGCTAAGCACACAGGACAAAATGTTTATTCTGAAAGCCATCAGTGATCGCTCAAGAATGAAATATGTTTCATGATAAGTAGACCCATTGGATCATTATACGAGAGCATCGCCTCTCCCTTTTCACTAAAACGAACTTGTGCCTGAAAAAGGAGAGGAATCTATTCAAACTGATAATTCCATAACAAACGCCATTCGCCTTTTTCTTTAACGACATAGCAATCCTGTTCCAATGTAAACACCCCAAAACGAGAATTGAAGACCTGTGTAACTGGAATTTTAAAGGCCGTTTTATGCACCCTTCCATCCTTATCCAGACTCCAGTTCTTCACTTTCTTAACACGGCCTACATCATACTGAAAGGTCTCCACATCCATATGCTGTAAAAACACATGGGAGCGGTTTTGCACATAATCTGCCCGATTCGGAAACCGCAGCTTCATTTCAGAACTTAACAAATCCCAGGACTTCCCGAACTCCGCTTCGCTTTCATACTCATAAAAATCTTCCACCACGCTTTTTGAACCGCTCGGCCAAAGAAAAATGATCCAAGCCCCTGCAGCAAATGCCAGGAGAATAATCGCCAATGCTCCCAGTGGAACCTTATTCTGTCTCCTCACTCATCAATCACCCTCACAGGTTATCATTCATTTATATATATAGGGGAAAACGATAAAAAAGAAGCATGTTATTAGACAAAGCCGTTCTCTTTTGAGGTACCGCATGCTAGTTTATTAAATTATTGTTGTATTCCCTTTATGCGGTCGGAATCCCTCTAACTTCGGCATGTTACTTTCGCTCATGTGGAGTCATTCCAAGATGGGCCTTTCTTTTAGAAAATTGCAATGGCAGAATAAATGTGTAATAAACACATTATCGTATTTATTATTTTATCGTATTTTGCAAATATCTTTTTATTGAGTTAACATTGGAATCTGTATAGCCATCGACTTATGGAATAAAAAGATTTCCATCCTTCAAAAACACTAAAAGCAGTGCGATTTCACTTGCGAAATCCACTGCTTTTACTTGTTTTCATTCACTTTTTCCTGTGCGGACACTCCAAAAGAAAGCATATGGTTAGTAGTTTATGTGAAAGGATCTCTCAGATTCTAGGACTTCTCCATCGATAAAAGAAAAGAAAAAAGAATATTCCCAGCAAACCGCCAAACGTGTCCAGCATGACATCCTGCCATAAGGGAGTTCGGCCACCTGTTAGTTTTTGATGCAGCTCGTCAGCACTTGCATAAAAAAGGATGCATAAAAAAGCGCCTGGAAACGAAAGAACAGGATTCTTCACAAAACGGCGCCAAACACCATATGTCAATAATCCAAACACAAAAAAGATAAAAAGATGGGCACCCTTCCGAAGGAAAAACTCCAGAAAACCATTCACCCCTGCTGTTTGGGCACTCACTTCAACGCCACCATACATGAATGAAATGCCGCTTAATCTATCATACCAATACGGCGTATTGAACTGTGTCAATAAAGGGGAAATGCTTTGCTCCTCATACGTTTGCGAGGAAAAAAAGAAGATGACCATCGCCCATAAAACGAGCAAACCCGGGACGTAGTATCTACGGATCATATCCTATCAGGTTCTTCCATGATCCCGCTTAATTTCTCCTTAATCTCCTCCACCAGTTCATTTACAGTAACATCCTGCCCAGACTCTCCTTTGGCAAAAGTGTCTTTTAAAATATCAAAAAAATCCATTCGAATGTTCTCCACTCCAATATAATTGAGCCACCATTTCATACTGTTGTCCTAATCCTTTTTTTCAAAAATAAGGAATATAGCTCTTTTTATTTGATAATCACATATAAAGTGGTGATTGGCAAGCGGAATTAATCTACAAAACGGTAAAATCTGAGTTTTTAAAGAAATAATCACAAAAAGTTCATAACTGATGGAATATTAAAATCATCAGTTGAATAGATGCAGTTCATTTGTTGTAAGAGCCAAATGAAAAAAAACAAAAAAGGGGTGATTCCTCAGCCCCTTCGATACCCACTATTATTGCCCCATTAAATAAGTCATCAATGAAATCAATACTAAAGTAATGGTGATATAAGTCCCAATAAAAATTTTCTTGCTTCTCTGTTTCTTTTCATAAACTTCCTCGAACGTAATGAATTTGTTTTTTGTCATCAAATAATCTCCTTTTATTTTGATGGCAGCTATCTGACATCGCCTTCCGCGAAGTCCCTTTGCTTGATATTTATAGTTATATCGGCATATAACCGAAAACATTTAGGTATTATTCACTATATATTTTATCATACAAAGTACCTTAATTAATATATTCAATTCTACCAACAAGTCTTTTATTCCAAGGTATTCATTCTTAATGCAAAGCAATTATCCCTACCTGTTCATAGAACTGTTTTTTGGGCTGCAATTTGTTTAAACCATATCCATTTACCTATTAGTAAATAAAAAGGATAGAAATTCACCCTTTGCCAAAAATAACAAAAAGGATATCAACGAGAGGAAGAGAAAAATGGATGCAGAAATGCAGGAGAAATGCGGGGTATTTGGAGTGTTTAATCACCCCAAAGCAGCCGAACTAACTTATTACGGACTTCATTCACTTCAACACCGTGGTCAGGAGAGTGCAGGAATTGTGGCTAGTGATGGGAAATCATTCAGGAGTCACAGGGGAATGGGATTAGTTACCCAAGTATTTTCACGGGACATCCTTGATGGGTTAAGCGGAAATATGGCCATTGGTCATGTACGATATTCAACTTCTGGTGAAAGTTTATTGCAAAACGCACAGCCCCTCGTTTTTAAATATAGCGAGGGGGACTTGGCTGTTGCTCATAATGGCAACCTCGTAAATGCAAGGATAGAACGGGATGTGTTACAACAGCAGGGAAGCATATTTCAAACAACAACCGATACTGAAATTATTGCCCACTTAATAGCTCGTTCAAGTAAAAAGCATTTCGCAGAAAGCGCACCTGATATGCTTAAACGTATCGACGGTTCATTTGCCTTGATTATAATGACTGAAAAACAAATGCTAATTGCCTTGGATCGTCATGGGTTACGTCCGCTTAGCCTTGGGAAAATTGGCGAATCAATCATCGCCTCCTCAGAAACATGCGCTTTAAATGCGGTTGATGCTAAGTTCTGGCGGGAAGTTGAACCGGGTGAATGGCTTCTTATAGATGAAAATGGAATTCAAACTGGAAGATTTGCGGAAAAAGGTAAGGTTTCCCTTTGCTCCTTTGAATTTGTCTATTTTGCCCGTCCAGATAGCGTCATTCAAGGAAGAAGTGTCTTAGCAATCCGAAAGGAATTAGGTCAAATTCTGGCAAAAGAACATCCGACAGAGGCTGATGTTGTCGTTGCAGTTCCCGAATCAAGCGTCCCTGCCGCCATTGGTTTCTCCCAACAATCAGGAATTCCATATGAAATGGGGATTATTAAAAACCCTTATGCTGGTCGTTCATTCATTGAGCCCACGCAAGAATTGCGCGACTTAGCTGTTCGACTGAAATTAAGCGCTGTGCAAGAAATCTTGGAAGGAAAAAAGGTGGTATTAGTCGATGATTCGATTGTTAGGGGAACGACAAGCAAGCGCATTGTCCAATTGATTCGGCAAGCAGGTGCCATGGAGGTCCATGTAAGAATTAGTTCACCTATGGTTAGAAACCCTTGTTTTTATGGAGTGGATATGCCAACTAAGGAAGAACTATTTGCCAACAAACACGAACACGAACGAGCGATGGGACAGGTTATCGGGGCAGATTCATTAGCCTTTTTAAGCACCGAAGGGTTATTAGAGGCAGTAGATGTAGATCTTGGAGAAACTAGCAGTCGCTGTATAGCCTGTTTTAGTGGGGCTTACCCAACTGATATTTGATGGATATGCAGGCATCACACAAAAACAACTGTCTTTGTGTGATGCCTAAAACCCCATTTTCCTAATATTAAACCCGCGCGGTATTTCTCCCCCTGACAGTCGAACTCCTCGACCACCAATGAGTGTATCCTTTTATTCCGAGTCTTTAACTTTTTATCTTATAAGTTCATTATAATTTTGACCCACCCGAAAAATGACAACCACAAGGGCAGACTGAATAAGGTTCCCCATATGATTCCCTTCATAATATTTGCAGGTCCATCCATAATAAAAATCCCTCTCATTTAAGTTGATTTTAATATTGTGTCCATGATTCATTGTTCAGGATACCCTTTCATATGTTTTTGGTAAAAAAGTCCATAAAAAAAAGACTGAATATCAGTCTTCCATAAAGTAAATATTTATTAACTCATTAGGAACTTATTATCTCTATTACCTAAGATGAACTCCCGTACATCTTCAATGGATAATCCTAAATTTTTAGCCTCTAAAATTAAATAAACCCATTCTTCTAATTCATTTTTTGCTTTCATGACAAATTCCGCCCCATTTGTGGTAACTCAGCCGCCATAGCATTTAGCCTTAGACCTGTAATTTTGCGTCCCTACTTTTCAATAGGTTTGCCTTTCCCAAGAATATATTAATCCTTCATTTAAATCTATTGAAAAAGACTTTTTGATTCTCTGTTTTCATGGCGCTCAGCCATCATGTCCTCAAAAAAAATTCCCCTACTTTAATACTATATTAATATTAATTATACTTAAAAACGTAACAATTGCTCATAATATTATTCGTTTTTTTATGTCATTTTTCCACATCATTCATCAAAAAGTGACATTACAACATATAACTCAGGTAAAATGCGCTTTCTTTAAACAATTTTATTAAAAAAATAGAGATATAATCCTATAATTAACTCATATTTGCTATACTGAAAAAGTATTTCGAATCAATTGGCTTTACTAGTAATAAAATGATTCAGTTTTAATTAATTTTCCCTAAGAAAAAAAGCCAGCATTACAAACCATAATATGGCTGTAACCTGACTGTTTATTATATATTTTAGAGTTTACACACTTGATTCCATTTGGATCCCTAATAAATTGCTAAACATCCCTCTTTTTTCACTCGCTAATTGGTTATATTCACCGACCTGAATAATTTCTCCCTGATCCATGACCAACACTTGATCGGCATTGCGAATCGTCGATAATCGATGAGCTATTACAATGATGGTCATTTTTCCTTTTAATCTTTCAATTGCAGATTGAATCTTTGCTTCGTTTTCGGTATCCAGTGCACTTGTTGCTTCATCCAAAACAAGGATGGCTGGTTTACGCAGAATCGCTCTGGCCAGTACTAGACGCTGTCTTTCTCCTCCTGACAGGCGGACACCTCGATCACCTATGAGTGTATCCAAACCTTGAGGAAGCTTTCTGACAAAATCGGCAGCTGCAGCGAATTCCAAAGACTCCCATATGGATTCATCACTTGCATCAGGGTCAATGATCAGCAAATTTTCCCTTATTGTTGCATTAAAGAGAAATGGATCCTGTGGAATATAACTTATGGACCTCCGCAACGATAATAAGCGGTCATTTGTAAGGGGAGTATCATCTATTCTGACTTCACCCTTATTAGGCTGATTCAACCCCATTAAAATATCTATTAAGGTGCTTTTTCCGGCACCCGATCGCCCTACAATAGCCGTCATCCGGTTAGAGGGAATGTGTACGTTTATATTTTTAAGGGCATACGTACTCTCACTTTGATCATAACTAAAATACACATTACGACAATCTAACCCTCGTTTAATTTCAATAGGCTTGATATTTTTATAATCGGATTCATATAACTCTCTCGCAACTCTACATTCGTTTTGTAAATCCGACAATGCTTTAAAAGATGGAAGCGTAGATCCTATTTGCTCTAAATTAGATTGAATGCTAGTGAACCTTGGCCATAACCTTGAGAAAATAACCATGATCAGCATTAATTGTGCTGGCTGGGCCATGAACATCTTTATCGAAAAAAACACAAAAATGGCAATTAAAAGTGAAGATACGATTTTGAAGATCATTTGGGAAGTTGTATTTAACGTCGTTAACTTGATTCTGTTTTTTTCCATTCTCTCACTTAAAGAAAGAAACCAATTCAAATGAGACTCCTCTAGTGAATTACTTTTGATATCTTTCATTCCGTTAAGGTGATCTGTCATACCCGCTAAATATGTTTGTGTTAACTGAAAGGTTTCCTTTCCTATAGACTGAGACTTTTTCACAAATTTCCGGGACGAAAAAATAAGGATGAACCCAAAGGCTATTATAAAGCTCGTCATTGGAACAGATAAATAAAAGGCTATACCGATTTGAATGAAAGTAAATATAAGGGAGGCTATAAACTGTAAAAATAAATTTATCCCTGCACTCACATTGAAGGTTTCATTAGTCATGATGTTGATAATATCGGTTTTCCTCTTTTTTAGGTAAAACCCCCAATTCACTTGCAGCAGACTGCCATACGCCTCATCCCTTAACTTTCTAACAAAACCCTGTTGGATTTTCACTCCCAGGATTGTTTGATTCCGCTTAAATACACTTTGTCCTACCATTAATATCACGTAAACTCCAAGTATTAATATAAGACTGAGCGTTTCCGGGATTCCTAAGAATAATTCATTAACCCAGCTTAAGAAAGGAACTTCATCCGTTTTTATATCCATTACACCGGTCAATCCAATCAATGGGATCAATAAGAAAATTCCTACACCTTCTAAAAAACCTATTAAAATCATACAAATAAGATTGATATATAGAATTTTCCCCGAATAATCATGTATTCGTTTGGTAAAAAGTAAGAGATGCTTCATAATCATGTCCTCCATTCGCAGGCCCTATTTAATCGTTTTCCTCCATGTTACCCGGTGGCACCATATTTTATTGTGGTAAAGAGCGAAAATAGAAGGAAAGGTATTGGGTATCCACTTTTCTAAGATTATTAATTCACATTGAAGATGAAGAAATAAATGAGTATGTGTGGGGTTGGTGAAGCGTGGGCTCATGGATCTGCTTATATTCATTATTGATACTCAACACCTGGGGTATTATAAACTTCCTAATATAAGATTATTAACCAGACTCTTGTTCCGTCAGCTTCCTAGAATTGTTCTTTTTAGAGAACTTAGAAACAACAGTGAACCTATCCATCACTTCAAAACCAGTTAGATAAAAAGGTCCACTGCGTAGCCAAGCATGTGCAATGAGCCCTCCATTCTCATCTTTAGCTGTACCTAAATAGAGAGTACTATCAATCTTTCGTTTTTCCAGCATTTTCATACCTGCAATAGCTTTAACAAGACATTGGCTTTCCCATATGGTATAGCGGCTCATAATATTAATAGCCCTCGATACATTTGCTAAAGTCTCTTTATTCGCTGCATTCAAGTCATATGATGACTCTTCCATCTGCTCACCAAGTGTTGGGGCAACCTTTGAAAATGAAAGGCTTTTAAGATAACGGGCCCTGCCTAAATGTAAAAAAGCTTCGATAAACAGCAACTTTGTCTTAAAATTCAATCGAAGAAAAGTCTGAGCTTTCTTTATGATATTCATTTTTTATCCTCCTAGAGCCTAAAGATAAAGATTCATTACTAGGATTTGATACTAACTAAGCCTTGTTCTAACAATTGATTTAAAAAGTCAGTGACATGTGACATACAATCGGCTGGATCGACATTATATTGTGACTGCAATGTTGTAACTAACTCTTGAATTGAAATGGGTTCCTTCATTAACTCCCATATTTCTCCGCCCAGCTCACCTAAATTATAATATTTTCCGTTAGAAACGCTTAACATCACTTTTTCCCCATCCATATCACTTACTATGTTTCCTGGACTTTGGCTATATAGAGTTTTCGTATCAAGTTGATTAATATTCATGAACCATTTCCTCCCCTTTTAATACATGTAAAATTATTTCCGATAAGTCTGTTGCTGTAAAACGATTTGTTGGTCTGCGTATTTGAAAAAACTCAATTTTCTTGATCATTCTAGCAGAAGTATTAAAATGCCAGTCCATCAATCCAGACTTTTGGATAAAAAAATTACGGTATGTATGATGATACAATTTATAAAACCTTTGAAGAGATTGTATAGGCTTAATATCTATCTCTGAATCTTCTCCCTTGATCAATTCAAATACACCAGCAAGCGGGAGTGGTTCAGAAAAAAACTGACTTTGAACAGGAACAGCGAATTTATCTTCTCTAACAATGAGTGGCTGATAGTTATTTGAATCCATTTCAAAATGATTTAAGCTTTCCAGCCATAACTTTTGTTGAGGATATGAAGGTGTTACAATTGGTATATTCTCATGATTAAGAGTTACTGGTATGACATCATCACTCATGAGCTTATAGCCCCTTTTTAAGAAGGCTGAAGCAAGAGTCGATTTCCCAGCACCAGAATCACCAACAATCGCATATGCCTTTCCATCTATGGCTACCGCACTTCCGTGTATAGGAAGGATTTTTCTTTGCATCAATATGGCTCCCATGCAGGTCCCAAGGAGATAAAGTCGAATTTCATCTTCTTGTGCCGCATCAATTGGGGAAAATTCTATTCTATTTCCGCTTTGGATCAAGAAAATGGCCGTCTTGGAAACATGGAACATGATCCAGTCTTTCTTAATGACAAAATCATCATCAGGAACTGAATGCTCAGACCATAATGTATGTAAATCAGCTTTTTCGATAACAATATCCGTTTTACCATCCTCTACATTAATAGGAAGCAATTCAGGCAAAGGTATTTCACTTGAAATTGTTAAACCATACGCTTCATAAACCGTCTTTTTTTTGATATCGATCATATAAATACCCCCGAACAATAAATAACGTCTCTTCATTAGCTGGTCCTAATGTTTAATACTTTGTTATTGAAGTCATACCCCTATTAACTGGAATAGGGGCTTAGGGGAATCCTAACAGACTTTGTTGCGCAAAAAAAAGGTTAACTAAAAGTTATATCACCTTTAGGAGTATGTGATGGGAAAGCAGCATCTGTATATTCTCCATCAGTTCCAAGCATCGTTTGATTAACATCAAGAATTTCTAATTCAGGTTTTTTCCATTCCTTTTTCATAGTATTCACCTCCTTTTAATTAAATTGTTTTAAAAACCGATACACGATTAAACTTCGCATTAGGAACTTATGTTCAGGATTTGTAGCAAGTTCTGGTCCCGTTCCTTTTTTTATCGTAACTAATGCATTCTTGATCGCTTGACCATCCAGGAATTCCAGAGCTTTATCATCTGTGCTAAGCTGCTCTATCTCCTCTATGAATTCACCCCATTTAGGAAGCATCCGGTGTATCCAATCAACTCCTTGCACACCCCTGTACCTTTGGTTAAGCCTTACTCTATCGGGCAAGAAATTCACTGTAGCATTTCTAATCAGGGCACGATCCATGCCATCTTGTACATATTGACCTTCCGGAAGTGATAAACAAAACCGAATAACACGGATATCATTCGTCGGATCTCGCTTCCACAACTTGTATCGTAAGGAGAGCTTTGTGGAAAGCGTATTCCCTGCATTCCATTGAAAGATATCTTCAAAATGCTTTTTTCTTTCATTAAAAATATCAGAATTCGAATACCAGCCTGTTTCATCCATGCCGAATTCTTTAAATTTGTCATACACGCCTATTTCTTCTGCAAATCTTGGAGCGATTAAGGAAGGAATTTTATATGGCGCGCCTTCCGGAAAAATCCGCTCAATGATTGGAAAGCCGATTCTAGCAATAGCTTTCATCTTTCGCAATCTAGATCCACCAACATTTCTCCTATGATGGTCCAACTCTTGGTAAAGTCGAACCCATTTTAATCTTTTTAATAGGAGCGAGTAATACTCTAAGGGGAACCCCCAGGAAATTGAAAAGTTCCCTCTATCCCCATTAAGCAACACACCTACGTCATCCTCATTCGCTTTTTCAAACATTCCTTTCAACCAGAAAGAATTTTCAAAAAACTTATATGGCATCTCCATGATGTCAAGAAAGTCTTCCATTTCAGAATAGGAATCTTTCCCCTTAAAGTCACAATAATGATCAATAATGCCACCAACATGTCCTACCGTCGATTTAATGAAAGGCCGCTCATCTGCAAAAAAATATTTAGGCGTAAAATCTTTGAAATCTTCGGGAGGAATATAACTATATGTATGTAGTGCAGTGCTTTTCCGCTGCAATTTATTCACAGCAAAGCCAACAACAGCCCCAGAATCCAACCCACCACTTAACTGGGCACCAACTTTCCGATGTGTCCTTAATCTAGATGTAACAGCCTCCTGGAAGACACTTTGAAATGCTTCGATGTAATCTTCATTAGATTTAAGTTTTAACTTATCCCCCTGAGTTAAATAGGAATATCGTTTTAACGTTATCCTATTATTCTCTATTGTTAAGCTATGGGATGGTGGTATCTGATTTATGGTTGTATACGGCGTTATTGAAGAATCTACTGCATCAACCATTCCCGATACTGCCAAATACTCAGCAAGCCACTGCTCATTCAACTTTTTTTCAATAAAAGGTAATGACAAAAGTGGATCCATAGTCGTGCAAAATGCAAATTTCTGATAGTTTTGGTGATAATAAAGAGTTCTGCTCCCCGAAAAATCCCTTGCCCCAAACAACTTCTGTTTCTTTTCGTCCCAAATGACAAAAGCAAAATCCCCTACTAAAAATTTGGGCGCATCTTCCTCCCACTTATAGTAGGAAAGGAGAATTAGTTCACTATCCGTCATGCCCTTTTGAGTGGATGGCTTAACTTGTAACCTCTGAAATAACTCATCACGATTATCTATAATTGCATCAGCAGTGATGGTACACTGCCTTTCAAAATCATAAAATGGGAGCTGCTCTCCAACAGATTCTGGCGTGATCCATTGAGCATGACAACCAAGGAAAATCTTTTCAGAATGCCACATCTGAATCGAATCAGCAGGGTACTTTTGTAAAGCCGACATCAAATTATGGCATTGTTGAAGATTTATAGACTCTTCATTAAAATGATAAATACCGGCTATAGCACTCATGTTTTCCCCCTGCTTGTTTTGTTATGTAAATTAATCACATTATCTTTCTTCTATGTTGGTTAAAAACTTTGATGAAAACACTTCTATCATCTGATTTAAAAAATTTCACCCCAACTAATTTTAAAGGTGTCCATATTTCTTTCATTTGTAATAGAGGCATAAATATTCCTCCTTTCTTTATGAATTCATCAACAATTGTCTTTGATCTGTATAGACAATCTTTTATAAAAAAATTCACTTGAATAAAATTCTATTTTAAATGTACTACTGTTGATTTATCTTCTGATGATTTTTACCATCAGTATGATATTGACATCCCTTTTACCTCATATAAGAACGGGTTGTTCTTTATAACGAATTACATAAGCTAAAATTACCATCTATTTATGCCTATGTCAACAAATTTTTAAAGTAAAAAATCTCTAAATATGAGAACCTTTTACTTTGTAAAATTTATTTCAATCGCTCTTTTTTAGAGCTCACCATCTTTGATAAATTACCCAGATAATACAGTTTAAAGTTAAAATATCAGTACTCATATAGTGGATCTGAACAAGATATAAATGAGGGATAATTTAATTTTAGTGAAAAACTTCAGAAAGGTTGGAAGATTAAAACCTTTATGAAGAAAAACCTAATAATTTTTTGGTCTCAGATCCTTTAAGCTTATTTATTAAAAACCTTTAATATGATTAGTCTCACAGAGGATGATTTAACTGTTAGTATAAAGACTCGTATATGACGTCAATTCAAAAGTGATAGCTAAAAGTAGAACGGACAGTCAATTATTAAAGAGAAGCTTCTTCCACTGAAGGGCTAGAATAATTTTTTTCATAAGAAGAACACCTCAATTAGTATGAATTTGCATACTAATTCGATGTTTTGTCTAAATTATAGTACAACCTAACATTTATTCATAAAACTAAAAATGTAAATTCATAAGTATTTCCCACCCCATTTTTACACCATAACCTTAATTAACATTTTTATTAATCTTTCTCCAAAACAACAAAAATGGACGTAAAGGAAAATACAAAAAAAATAGTGGTTTAGGCAGCCTTATTGTATCTATATCTTTAGAACTAGGAGTTAATAATGTAAGAATAAATATTCCCTTCTGTATTTTTGACTTTATTGAAAATTTATATAGGTTAAAAGAGAAAGATTTTCGAATTTTTGAATAAAAATAATTTCCTTGGGCAATATTCATATCCTCTTTTATATTATGCAATTCTGTATTCCCTATTTCTACTATATTAGTTATAGCTAAATTTGCTAACTTTCTAGATTTTTTCCCTGTTGTATATGTATGTTTATCTTTACTAAGTGGAGTTTTTAACAATAGAGAGGCTAGTATTAATGCTTGCCCTATTAAAAGAACGTTTTGTTTTCCCAAATGGTTATTTTGAAACTTTTTTAAAATTATTTTATCTTGGTTTGTAATTTCATCTTTTCTTACCATTTGGTCGATATCCGCCAACCATCGAAGTCGAAACCATCCATGCCTGGAACCATGAGCAACTAGATATAAAAATAAATCCTCATTTCCTAGATAATAGACTGGATAGCCAGTCAATTTACTCTCTCTTTTTCGTTTCCACAATTCATTAAAACTCGGTTCTTTAGTGGGTGCAGGATGAAGTCGCCAATGAATTTCAATCTGAATTTTCTTTTCTGGATGAAAGAATGCCTCATGGTGTTTCCTCCATTTCCAATCAATAAATGTTATTGAATGTTCTTCCTTCTCGTATCCAAGATTCAATAGTAATTTTTCAACTCTATTATAATTTTTCTTTTCAATAAGAATATCTAAATCCTTAGAAGTTCTAAGAGAAATGTCACCGTATATTTCATTAGCAATTACTGGACCTTTTAAATATAAGAGATTTACAGAATTTTCAGTAAAACATTCACTTACTTCCCCCATTTCCCCACTTAGTTGAAGCATTTTTATAGTATTTATTTTATAATCTTGATATAGAGTTTGAACTACATGAGAAGGAATAAATTCATTATTTATCTTATTTATCTTTGAATAAATTAATGGGAAAACTCGATGATGCCTTGCCAGCTGTAGAAATTTGTTCCAGTCGATGTTTAAAAATAATTCTTCTTTAATCGTTACTGTATCATTTCCATTAGTTAATTCCAGTAATAATATTAATTCATTATGTAACATAGACAAATCGCCCTCGTAATTATTATTCATCATCTTCTCCTTTTTATAAAAAACAGATCTATTTCTTAATATTAAAATTGAACCCATAGATTTATAGGTATTCAAATATATTATAATACCTATTAAATAATGGGTGTAAGAGATTGCTAGTTTAATAAAGTCAAAATTACTAAGTTCATTTAACTATTTTGTCTCCATAAGCAACCCCATTATATCTCTGTTTGTAATCATAGCATGAGTTTAAATTATGTCTCAATATATTTTTCAAGCTTTCCGATTAAGGGATATAGGATAATAATCTAAAGTCCTTAATCATAAACATTAAGCAATAATTTTTTAAGTAGTAAAAATAAATAATTCACTATTAGAACTTTTAAATTTTTAATATTATCGGGCAAATGGAGTTAGTATAGTTTCATGGACACATTTTAGTTAAGTCCTTACAATGATTTTTGAGAGGATGTGTCCGTCTTGGAACGTAAGAATACAGGTAAAAAATATAATAATGAATTAAAAAAACTATTGTAAATCTTTATCACTCGGGTAATTTGGTCAAAGAATTAAGCGGCGAATATGGCGTATCAGAAGTTACCATTTATAAATGGATTAAAGAATTTACTCCTATTGGTTTAGGGAAAAGTCCATGACTCCAAAGGATCCCTTCAAATAATCGTATCAAATATTGAACAGGAAAACAAAGAACTCACGAAAGAAATTCATCTCATTTACTTGGAAAGCAAGGAAGGTCTCCAAAGATCCATGAAAGCTTATTAACCAAAGGTTTTTCCCTAAGTCTTAGGCGTGTTCAACGTTAAATGAGCAAGGCAAGAATTCGTTCTACTACTAAGAAAAAATCGGTTTTGGACCTTTATTCTAAGAAAATAGCAGGGTATTCTTTTTCTCGTTCAATGACAACAGAACTGGTCATAAAAGCTTTCAATGACGCACACTATCACAAAAGCCCTCGAAGGTCTTAGTTCTTCAAACGAATCTTGGCTCACAATATACAAGCAGTGAGTTTACATATCCAAAGCCATCATATTAATCAATCCTTTAGTCAGAAAGGTTGCCCGTACGATAATGCCTGTATTGAATCCTTTCATGCCCTATAAAAAAAGAAGAAGTCAACCACGCACAATATCTAGACTATCAAACAGCTAAATTAGCAATGTTCCAATTTATTGAAGGTTGGTATAACCGAAAAAGAATTTACAGTAGCTTGGGCTATCAAACCCTACCAGCCAGATCTAATTAGGAACAGTTTAAGATTTAACCTTTTTGTGTCCAATATATTGACTCAAATCCAAAATGAGTGTTTAGTTCAAATAGATAAATAAATAAAAATCGAAAAAACTTTTTATCATTCATTTAATAAAAAAACTAATACTAAGTGATAGAAGAAGGTATCATTAGATTGAAGTTTTTTTATTTAGTCTATCATCAAATCTAAATTAGTTAATAAAACAAAATAAAAGGGAGAGAAATACCTTGAAACGAAGAAATTTTCTATGGACTAGTTTACTTTTGATTTTTGGTTTCTTTTTTGGCTATACAGTCAAAAAGGAGGGGGATAATTTGATATTCCAACGATTAGATATATTAAAAGATAGTAACGAGAAATCAAAAGAAAATAATCACCCAAATTCAATAAAGGTAATACAACCCACTGGCACTAGTAATGATAGTACTAATATCAATAACTTATTATGTAATGGAAATGGAAAGTTTATCTTCAAAACTGGAACATATCACATTGAAGAAGATATTATTATCAAAAGTAATTCTATATTAGAATTTGAAGAAGGTGCTATTTTTATTAAAAATCCTTCTAGGTTAAAAGAATATAATATATTATTCCTTAAAGATGTCTCTAATGTTACATTATTAAATATTTCTATAGTAGGTGATAAATATAATCATATAGGAACTTCAGGAGAGTGGGGGCATGGAATTACGTTACAAGGTACAACTAACGTAAAAATACAACACTCGAAAGTAATAGAGTGTTGGGGAGATGGAATATATATCGGTGCTGTTCCTATGCAAGGTACTAGATTCTCGGGAAACACATGGATTAATAATGTAATCTGTGATGACAATAGAAGAAATGGACTTACAGTGAGTAGTGTTAAAGGGTTATATGTGCAGAACAGTCAATTCAATAACTCAACAGGTGCAGACCCACAAGCAGGTATAGATTTTGAACCTGACAATGATACCATGTTTTTAGAAGGTTTAGTCTTTGATAATATTATTTTAAAGAGTAACGGTAAAAGAGGAGTATTCTTTTGTTTATGGCTTTTATTTGGTGATAAGGATGAATCACCAATAAAAAACGTTTCTATAACTATGAATAATGTAATAACCGAAGGTGGATTATATGGATTTGAGACATTAATGAGTAATTTCACAGGAAATGCGGGTGGAGACTATTTTAATCGTGTGGCCATCAAAAACCTTAAAGGAGAAATAATCTTAAATAATTGTCAAACAAAAAATAATTTCAAAAACGGTATACGCCTATATAGATGGTATGATGCTGGATTAAAAATAACTTTTAATAATTTTAAATTATTATATCCTAATGGTGAAAAGGGGCAACACTTAGAAAGTAATGCTGCTATATCTTTATTTGACCCAAATGATTCATCAACACCAAACACTTATCATTTAGGTGGAGTAGAATTTAATGATTTAATCTTGATTCATTCAAGGAAGGATCCATTAAGGAAGTCCATCATAGTAAATGACATTACAAATAAGAACCCAGCAAAAAATTTCATTTTATGTAATACAAAAATAATAAATGGCACTATCAAGTTCGCTCAGATGTTAGAAGAAAGTTGCATGGTTATTGATCAAAATAAAGTTCATAAATTAGTAGATACAGTATCAGGTCCCGTTATGTTCGATGACGATTTTTATACTATATTTTCAAACAAAGGAGCACTAACTCCGGTTACAAAAATATTAGATGCAACTAAAATGCATAATGAAGAAATCACATTTATCAACGAAGAAAATCTTTCCTATATTATAAAGTGTAAAGATGGCCAATCATTCTTTCCATTTGATTCAACAACTTTGACACTATCCGGTATGGGTAGCAAAGTAACAGTTAAAAAAGCTAACGAAACTTCTTGGTTTGTAACTAATATATATGGAAAGTGGATTAAGAATTAATACTTTGACTGGATAAAATTAAAACACTTCAAAATAATAAAAAAGTTCAATTTTTTATTAAAAATATCTCTGAAAACTCCTTGATGCTAATCTTAGTCTGGAAAAACCTAACTTGGTCATCTCTATAACTAGAATATAAACTGCTTTATCTAAAAATTCTCAGGACAATTCTCTGAACTAGTTGGATCCCAATTAGAAATTGTCCTGTAAAACTAATGAAATATGAAGATTTCAGTATAGAATATCTAAAATAGACAAACTTATAAATTTTAACACCATTAAGTAGCTATCTTACTAAAACTACATTAGTATAATTAGACGAATTATACTATATGGCGAAAGAGTACAATTATCCTCCATACTCTCTGCAGAAAAAATCATATGAATACAAAATAAATAGGGAATGAAACTTTTGAGTCAAAGACAAGTTTCTCCCTCAATCAGTTTATTGCAAGATTCTGTTTGATTTCGAGCTATCTTTTAATTTCATGATAAAGCATATTACACTTTATAGTATTGATCATCATTATATTAAAGTGGATTAAGGTAACAATAACTACATTATAATATTTTAAATATACAATTATAACAACTTATAATTTCTTTTTGAACAGATGATTCCAATTATTATTATAGGATTAATAAATAAAGAATTATGCCAATAAGTGTAAAATGCCCCAACTAGGCAAACAAATAAAACAACATAAAAGTATTCTGAATATAAAATCTTGGTTAGAATGTAAAATAATAAAAATAATAGAGATATTGTAACTATAATTCCCATTTGTAGTAGATATTGAATTACAAAGTTATGAATTTCCATAGTAATCCCATACTTATGTAAATCAGGCCAGCTTGAACCTATACCTAAAATTAAATTATCAAATATTACTTCTTTAGAGTTAAATATTAAATCAAATCTTCCATTATCATCAAGTAAAGCTGTAGATGTTCTACCTTCTAAAAGTAATTCAGACGCTCCAAAAAAACTAATTATTAATATAAATATTAATAGGAAAGTTTTAAAATTCTTATAAATATATTTAGTATTCATAATTACATATAAAGTAAATACTAGTATTAATACAACTAAGCCAGTTCGAGAAGTGTTAATAATATTTGCTAATAATAATAAACTAAAAACTATAAAACTTCGAAATTTGAAATTTTTATATAATCTTATTAATATTATAATAGCTCCACTACAAACGAATGCAGAAAGAGTACTTTTAGGAATAAAATATAGATTGAAAATCGTTCTTTCCGAATAAGTAAAGATTTCACCCAATTTTATATTAAATACATAAAAAGATAAATATTGTAAAATTAAGCCAATTGCCAACGAAATACAAACTGATAAATACATGTTTATATAATTATGTATCTCTTCTTTTTTTATCGTAGGGTTATTGTCAACATATAAAAATGTTACTAATATAACTAAAATAAAAAGAATTAAATTTAATGTATTCTTAAAGCTCTCTATAGGATCTAGTGATAGAAAAACTCCTATTAAAATAAATATGATAGAGGAAAAGGCTATTAAGAAAACTAATATATTTATTCTATAGTTTTTATATAAAGTACTTATAAATATAATTAAAATATATATAATCAAACACAGTTTCATCAATGAAAAATTAGATACTAGGTTAATATTATAAAATGCAGAAGTAAATATTATTAGTGGCAAAAATTTCCTCAAAGTTCCCCCTTTATATCTTCTATATAAGATAATTATTGAAATAAATGAAAAAATTACTGCTGTCTTTCCATTTATTAAATATAAAATTACGTTAAGCAAACTTAATAGAAAAAACATAGTACCATTCCTTTTTAGAATCCTAATTTATCATCTTATTTGTACTTAATAAATTTTATATAAGAATATTCTTGCTACCCACCAAAAATCCGGAATACAATACCACACCAGAGAACCACTTATCTTAGAGTTCCTTGTTGTGTTACCTCATAGAGTTTTAGCAAAAAAAAATATCATCTTTTTACAAAAGAAATCTGAACTTTAAACAATATTATTCAACTTTCGGAATAAATCTCCGGCTAATATTCGTATATTAAGACCGCTTTAATGCGTATATAATCTTTATATCTTTTATATATAGAAAAACTAAAAAAATAATGCAAATGGCTCCAAAAAGCAAATTAAATAAAGACCTATCATTATAAGTTGCAAGACTACTAACTATAGTCACAATTACAATTGAGGTATATAATTTCCCAAGTCCGTAATTTACTTTATAATATTTTAGAGAAATATGTGTTCTTAACATAAAAAACACAAGAAAAGAGAAAGCTGTAGAAAGTGCAGCTCCTAACCCTCCAAATTGTGGAACCAAAACCCAATTCCCTATAATATTACATATACAAGAAACACCCGCTATTACAATATGCCATTTAGGCTTTTTATAAAAGTTTATGCCTAATACAGTTGTTTCAGAAATTGTATACATCAATGGCATAAAAACAAGAAAAGGAAGAATTTTACTAGCCCCTTGATATTCAGGCCCAAGTAAAACTACAATTAAATCCTTTGCCATGATGGTAACTATTGCAACAATAGACATTAAGAAAGTAACTATTTTTGATACATTGCTATAAATCATGGTGTTATTTGGGTTATTTTCAAAAGATTCATATGCTACTGGGGTCCAAAAAGTTGCGAAGACCTTCTGGAAAATTGTAAGTAGAGCTACAATTTTGAAAGCGGAAGAATATAACCCTAATTCTTGAAAATCCGCCCATTGTCTTAAAGCAATTTTATCAAACGCTTCAAAAAGCCATGTAATTAGAGTTGTTAAGACTAGTGGATAACTATATTTAAGTATTTCTTTATTATTATGTTTTAAAGAATTCTCTGAATAGTACTTAAAACTCCACATATTCTTTTGATTATATATTAGATAAATAGTAAGAAATAAAAAGGTAAACACTGTTGAATATACAACTATTTCAAAAGTAGGGCCCATTATTAAGTAAAACATTATTATTAAAATGAATGTAAATATACGATTTAATAACTCAATTAAAGAAAATAAATGCCCCTTTTGTTGCATTCTAATTACCAAGGAAGCATACCTGTAAAGAATCTGTACTACAATCCCCAACGCCAACATTGCTGCAACTATACTATTGTACTCCCCAAATAACATTAGAGATAATTTTTTTTTGAAGAATAAAAATGTCAGAAGTAAAAATAACGTTAAATAGAAGACCGGTTTCAAACAACTATATAGTAAACCGCCTCTTTTAGATTTTTCCTCTTCATAAAAAAACCTGACAAATGCTTGATCTGTGCCAAAAATAGCAAATATCATTGATATATTAATTGCTAAAGTAAACATCGAAACTTTACCAAATTCCTCTGGCTGCAATATTCTAGTTGTTATCATTGTTGTAATAAATCCAATAATAAGACCTAAAAAACTACCATATGAAAAAGAAAGAAACTTTTTAATTAAATTGTTATTCATGTGTTTTATCTCCTACCCGAAAACAGACGTGACCATTTGCACCGTTAATAACTTTTATTTCACATTTCTTCTTGATTAAATTAGACCACTTGAATATTAAACAGAATATTCTGCCTTAGCGAAGTTATTTAATATTTAACTTATCTAACCTATTGATTATATATTTCTTTATAAAGATGTTAATTATCATTATTTTTCTAACCTTTTCCTAGGCATCGCATCAATAGCCTTCGCAGAGAAAAATTCTCATTTGAACACACAAGTTAATATCAAAATCAACAATAAATGAGGGTATCTCACTATTGTTGATTTCCATGAAAACTCAATCAAAAGGTACATTATACTTATTTAATACCGCTTTAAGTTGCTCATCATTCTTGTTTCCAGCAACGTTTATCTCTCCTAGAGATTCCTTTTGGCTAGACTCAATTGTAAAAAGATCATAGGAAAAGTTGGATGATTTAATTACACTAGTATTATTTTTCAATGACATTATTTTTAGCCAAAGATCGTCAGCATAGAAACATAGACTCCTAATACTATCTTTATTTAAGACTTCTAAATCAATTGAATTTGGGGGATAAAGCACACCACTGACACCTGTAGGGCATAATAATTTTGAAGGGCCTATAAAACCAGCAGGATTATGTGTCCATTTTTTATAACTTTCTATGGTTTTATCTTTTTTCATTTTTATTAAATGAGCTCGATTACAGCAGATATTATTGGGATAAATTTTATTAAGCTCTATTAAGACCTCCAGCGTATTTTTTGGATAAATCACATCATCATCTACTGTTATAATGATGTCTTTTGGATATTCCTTAAAAGCATAGTAATACTTTTTATGTGACCTTAAATCTTCATCACAAAAACGAATGCTCAATCCCCTTTTTTGTTGTTCAATTAATTTTTCAGGTAAGTTATCTAACCCATTAAATTGATCTTTTGCTAACCATAATATTATTTCATCTGGCCTATATGTCTGTCTTAAAAGTGATTCTATAGCTATCCAGATAACGTTTATCCTAGCTGGAAATGTTGTAAGGGAAACAATAACTTTATTTTGTCTTTTAACATTATTATTAATACCTATCGTTTTATGCTTAAATGGTAATCTATAGAGAAAGTTTACCCAAAAATTTGCAATCTTTCTTAGTATAGTATATTTAATTTTCTTAATAGACCTATTACCATGATTTTTATTTAAAAAATTGAAATTTATAAAGTATAGAAAACGTAACATATAATCCTCCATCGCATCTTAAAACAGCTAAATCATAATTTTTGTTTATAATTCATTTTTTTATTTTCCAACCCAAGTAATTAAAACCTTTAAGCAATTTACTAAATTTACGACTTTGAGTATAAATTTTTTGAGATTTCTTCCATAAATAAAAAAATCAAATTCAGATAACCCGAATAAAATGCTGGTGCTTTTTTATCGGTATATTAACCTAAGTTAATTACACTCAAAGATCAGATAAGTAAAACTTCTCTAAAAACTTTATAGTACTTTTAACATCGAATCCTGCTCTAACTATTTCTTCATACATAATATTACGTTTATAACCTTTTGAATATTGTAATATATTATCAGCCCATTTTTCAGGACCAATGGACAATGGTAAATGTTCAATTAAATCAGTAACATCAACCGATGAAGGTACTCCATCGGATACTATACACCTTAAACCAGCAGTTTGTGCTTCAATAGCAACTGTTCCAAAACCTTCAAATTGAGATGGAAATAAAAATACATCCATAGCTTGTAAATACTTCTCTACTTCCGTTTGCCTACCCAAAAACAGCACCTTATCAACCAAGTTTAATTCTTTAACCTTTGCCTTGATATTTTCTTCAGTTGGCCCGTCACCTAAAAGCATTAATATAGAATTGTTATTTACTTTGCATATCTCATAAAATATATCAATCATAAAGGAATGATTTTTAACAGTTGAAAATCTCCCAACATTTCCAATTACAAAGTTATTATTTAGTTTTAATTTTTCTCGAAGTTTCATTCTAGTATTATTATTAAAAATAAAATTTTCTGCTTCTATTCCATTATCTATAATTTTAACTTTCTTATCTAGTATAGCTTTTTCTCCAAATAACCAAGTACCAGCTTCATTTGAACAGGCAAAATAGTCTGTTGCATAAATAGTCGATAATTTTTTTAAATAATTTCTAATAGGTATGAAAGAACTCTCACTATTAAATTGAGTTGTTCTTGAATGCAAAATTCTTATTGGAATGCCACTTTTCATAGCTCTATGGAGAACAAAGTGTCCAGTTATTGGTGAATGACAGTGTACTGCATTATAATCATGTTCATTAAAGAACTTTTTTAACTCTTTCTGAAATATGAAGTATGTCTTAGGTGAAAATTTTGGTAGAGTAAATACCTTACCTCCTAACTCTTTGAATTTTACAATAAGTGGGTTTTCTGTATCTGGCGTTAATTTGATTAAATCGAATTGAATTTTATCCCTATCTATGTTTTTATACCAATCAATCAATCGTGATTCTATTCCACCATGATCAAACCCAGGGACATAATGTAGTATTTTAACTTTATTGTACATTGAATTTCTCCTTATTAACTTATACTCATTTCAAAACATTCAAATTTCAGTATTATCACATAGAAATGCGAACATTCTTTTTAGCCATTCAACAATCTAAATTTAGTGTTATACCTTTAAATATAAATTCATATAACCATCTACCATTTTTTCAATACTATAATTACTAGCTCTTTTTAAACATTTTTCTGAAACCTTTCTATATTCTTCCCCATTGATAATTAGAGTATTGATTTTTTGAGCAAGTTCTAAACTATCACCTTTCTTAAACAAAATCCCCGCTCCTTCTACTACTTCTTTTAAACCTGTAACGTCACTTGCTATTACTGGCTTTCCAGTAGCCATACCCTCAACTGCCGCTAACCCAAAACCTTCCCATTTTGAAGAGAGTACAACTATATCTGAAGTCTTATAAATTCTGGCAACATCATTTCTAAATCCCAAAAAGTGTATTCTATGTTCTACTCCTAATTCTTTTGCCAAAAATTCACTTTGAGCTTTTAAAGGTCCTTCTCCTATTAACAATAAATGTACATTTTCTGATAAACCTTTCATTGCGTTAATTAGAGTAACTTGATCTTTTTGTTTTGAAAAACTACCAACCATGCATATTAATATTTTTTCTTCATTTAATTTTTCACTAATTTGTGATTTCAGATAAGGTTTTGATTCGTGAAATTTTTTGAAATTAACTCCATTTTCAATCACAAGATATTTATCGAAACTTTTTTGTTTTGAGTCTACCCAGGATATTAAATTGTCCTGAGTTTTCTGACTAATGGATATTACTCTAGAATAATTTGAATAAATAAATCTATCTAAAAATCTAAAATAGAATTTTTCTCTTCTTCTGTTATGTGTATTATGTTCTGTCGTAATAAACGAAGGTTTATTTTTAAAAATTAATTTTGAAGCAATCGATGTCCAATAGTTCGTTGGAAATAAATGAGAATGAACAATGTTATATTTTCCCTTAATAATAAAATTTCTTATATAAAATATATTTAATGGACTATATACTTTTTTTAAGGGTAATACATTTATATCAAATTCATCTAAATTATTTTGAAAAACATTATTAACATCTGTAAGTAATAAAACATCTACTTTTACTCCTTCAATCTTATTCAATAATGGGAAAGATTCTTCTATTAGTTTTTCTGCACCACCAGAACCTAGATTATTAATAATATGGAGTACTTTCATATAAACTCTCCTTTTTTCCAACTTTTCCTTTTGACTTTCATAAAAAATAATATAAACCCAATATAGTCTCTTTATATCATTAGTTAAATTAAGATAGGGCCATATTACAATGGCCCCTAAAAGATAATTGTAGTTTAAGTTTAAACTGTAAAAACCAATTCTAATAAGATAGTTAAACAAATTATTAGTTAGAGACTCCAGTATAAAAAGTTTTCACTCTCTACTTCTTTTCTATTAAACATTCCTTTAACATCAACTAATACCGGTTTATGATTCCAATACATTTTCCTAATATCTTTAATATTCAAAAATTTGAATTCTTCATGTGGTACTGCAAAAATCAAAGCATCCATTTCTTTTATTTCATTAATATCACAAGGATTAATTCTATATTCATTCCATAAATCTTCTTTATCTGCTAATGGGTCTACTACTTTTACATCAATACCATATTCCTCTAATTCCGATTTGATATCTATCACTTTTGTATTTCTTACATCAGGACAGTTTTCTTTGAAAGTAATGCCAAAAATAGCTACTTTTGCACCTTTAATTTGCTTATCAGCTTTAATCAAATTTTTCACTGTATTTTCAGCAACATATTTGCCCATATCATCATTAATTTTTCTACCAGAAAGAACAATTTGAGAGTGGTATCCCATTTCTTCTGCTTTATAGGTCAGGTAATATGGGTCAACACCAATACAATGTCCACCTACAAGACCCGGAGAGAAATTCAAGAAGTTCCACTTTGTACCAGCCGCTTCCAAAACTGATTTTGTATCTATCCCCATCTTATTAAAAATAATTGATAGCTCATTCATAAAGGCAATGTTAATATCTCTCTGAGAATTTTCAATAACCTTAGCTGCTTCTGCTACTTTTATACTTTCAGCTCTATACACCCCAGCTTCAATTATCATTTCGTAAACATTTGCAATATCACCTAGTGACTCTTCATCCATACCAGCAACAACTTTTACAATAGTTTCAAGCCTATGTACTTTATCACCTGGATTAATTCTTTCTGGGGAGTAACCAACCTTAAAGTCCACACCATATTTTAATCCTGATTCTTCTTCTAATATAGGCACACAAATATCTTCTGTTACACCAGGATATACAGTCGATTCAAATACAACTATTGATCCTTTAGTAAGGTTTCTTCCAACTGTCTTACTAGCTCCAATTACAGGCTTTAAATCAGGCGTTTTGTCTGAATTTATTGGAGTTGGAACAGCAACTATATGAAACTTGCAATCTCTTAAATCCTTTTCTTCCCATGTAAGTAATGCTTTAGTCTCTTCTATCGCTTTGTTTCCAACTTCTTTAGTAACATCAATTCCATTTAAATAATTCTGTACCTTTTCTTTTGAAATATCAAAACCGATAACATCTGTAACTTTCGCAAATGATACCGCTAATGGCATACCTACATAACCAAGCCCGATAACTGATATTTTTTCTTTTCTTTGTTTTATTTCCTCATATAAACTCATTGATTACCTTCCCTTTTAGAAATATATTTTATTTTATAAATCCATAGTTTTTAATATCACTTCATTAACTTTGTTTACGTCAAACTTTTCTTTACAGATTCTGAGACTTTCTTGTCCCATTCTTTCAACTTCTTCTTTATGCTCGATCATCCAAATCATTTTTTCAGCAAGCTTATTGGCGTTTTTTACAGGAACTAAGAATCCATTAATATTATTAACAACTGTTTCTCTACAACCAGGAGCATCCGTTGTTATTATAGGTCGACCTGTAGCCATTGCTTCAAGTACACTTTTAGGTGTTCCTTCATGATAAGAAGGCAAAACATATACTGAGCATTTTTCAAGAAATGGCCTTACATCATTAGAAGATCCTAAATACTCAATTACTCCTTTATTTACGTATTCATAAATCTCTTCTTCTTTAATTGCAGTTGGATTTGTATCAAAATAGCCTAATATCTGAATTCTTGCTTCAGGATATTTTCCTTTCACTATTTTTGCAGCTTCAGTGTATTCAATTATTCCTTTATCCCTTATGATTCTTCCAAMGAATAAAAATACTGGATTATCAGGAATTTTTTTTCCTGTAAACTTATCTAAATTAACACCTGAGCCATTAATCATAATTATTTTATTCTTTTTTATTAAGTCTGCCTTTATTATCTCATTACAATCATCTTTGTTTTGAAAAAAGACTTTATCGCAGGCATAAAAAGCATATTTATACTCTATTTTAAGAATATCTCTTGCAAAACTTTTTTGGCCATTATTACGAAAGACAGAACCAAGCCCGCCCATTAGTGCATAAATCCCTTTTACTCCTGCGAATTTAGCTGCTATACAACCGTAAATAATAGTCTTTGCTTGATAAGCAAAAACTTTATCTGGCTTTTCCTTCTTTATTTGATTAAGAATTGAAAAAAAACCATTAATATCTTTTATTGGATTAGTCCCAGTACGCTCTATTCCTTGAATAGAAACATATTTTATATTACGCTCTTTGAATTTATGCCCCCATTCTTCCACTGGTTCAGGAGCAGCTGCTATCACTTCATGGCCTTTATTTATCATTGCTTTCATCATATCTTCTCTAAAATAGAACAAAGTAGGAGCGTAACTTGATAAAATCATAACTTTCATAAAAGAGGCCAACTTTCATTTTTAGTGTTATTTACTCTCTTAGTTTTTTTTAAACTCATTTATTTCGATTTCTATTCCTTTTTCAAAATCCATAGGAGTATAGTTAAAGTCTTTTGTAGCTAACTCATGACTATAAGCCCGATTCTCGCCCATCCGTAGGACTTTTTCAACTATATCTATTTTACCAAGAGATAGAATTTTGATTACGCTTGCAGCATAAGAACTTAACTTTAATGAAACAGGAATAAATAATGTTTTTTTATTTAATTTATTGCTTATCATAGAAAGTGCTACTTTTATGCTAATTGGCTTATCCCCAGATAAATTGTATTGCTTATTACTTGTTAATTCAGGGTTCATTAAAACATTATAATATGCTTGTCCTAAGTCTCTAGCATTTACAGGCTGAATTAACCCTTTTCCACTATCGATTAATGGATATATTTTCATTTTATTTATCATTTTTATAAACTTACTCATATTATGGTCACACATGTCACCATAAATCATTGTAGGTCTCAATATAGTTAGATTCAATCTGCTTTGTTTGGCTATTCCCAATACTTCTGACTCTATCTTTATATATTCAATTGAAGCATCTTTAAATTCAGAATAAATACCCGTGGTATGGACTAAGATTGCTCTTGTTATTTTATTATCAATACCAGCTTGTATTATACTAGGAGAATGATGAATATTATAGATATGCATTACTGTGTGAATATCTTTCATAATTTCATTTGTGAAATTTGCGTCGTTCAAGTCACCGGCCACGATTTCAATATCAAGACCACTTCTTTTTAATAACTCAACATTACTATTTTCCCTTACAATACACCTTATTGGGCCTTTGTAGTTTTTTTTCACTAGTTCTTGAAGAAAATACCTACCTGTATGCCCTGTAATACCTGTAACTAATAGCATAATTCCCCCCTCCATACTTTAACTATTAATTTTTTTCTTAAGTTCAGTTTTTACATCACTATTCCCTTCTTTAACTCCCTCACTTCTAAGTACACTAAATACTGTCTTAAAAAAGACCTTTGTATCAAAGGAAAGACTCATTTTTTTAACATATTCTCCATCAAATGACGCTTTAACTTCTATAGGTAGTTCATCCCTTCCGTTTACTTGAGCCCAACCTGTCAGGCCAGGATATATGTTATTAGATCCATACTTATCTCTTTCAGCAATTAAATCATACTGATTCCATAGAGCAGGTCTAGGGCCAATAATGCTCATATCTCCTTTTAGAATATTAATAATCTGAGGTAGTTCATCAAGACTAGTTTTCCTTAAAAACTTTCCACTTTTAGTTATAAATACATCTGGGTTCTGTAACAAATGAGTAGGCATATCCTTTGGTGTATCTGACCTCATTGTTCTAAATTTAAGTATATGAAAATGCTCTTTGTTTTTTCCTACACGCTTTTGCTTGAAGAATATCGGTCCATTAGAGTCTATTTTTATTATTACTGCTAATATTAAAAAGATTGGCCAGAGAAAAAACATTGCAGTAAATGAGAGTATAAAGTCTAAAGACCTCTTGATTATTGGATAAACTTTCACGTAAACACCCTTTCGAAAATCTTATAAATCATTCTTTGTTAATCTTGTAATACTCTAGATACCAATCTATAAAATTACCAATACCATTTTTAATAGAAGTTTGTGGACGGAAGTTTATATCCCTAAACAAATCCTCTACATCTGCATATGTTTCAGGAACATCCCCTGCTTGTAAAGGCATGAAATCCTTCTTAGCTTCAATACCTAGTTTACTTTCGATTGCCTCAATGAAGTCCATTAATTTCACTGGGTTATTATTGCCAATGTTATAAATCTTATATGGTGCATAACTTGTTCCGGGGTCCGGTTTTTTTCCGTTCCATTCAAGGTTCGGCTCAGGTGTTTTTAATGTTAAACGATAAATACTTTCAACAATATCGTCAACATATGTAAAGTCTCTCATCATATTACCGTTATTAAATACCTTGATTGGTTCGCCAGTGATAATGGCTTTAGTAAACAAGAATAACGCCATATCTGGTCGGCCCCATGGACCATATACAGTAAAGAATCTTAAACCGGTAGTTGGAATACCATAAAGATGGCTATAGGTATGAGCCATCAATTCATTAGCTTTTTTTGTAGCAGCATATAAACTAATTGGATGGTCTACATTATCATGTACTGAGAATGGTAAACTTGTATTTGCGCCATATACGGAACTTGATGATGCATAAATCAAATGATCCACTTTGTGGTGACGGCTACCTTCAAGAATATTAGTGAACCCTACTATATTAGATTCAATATATGCCTGGGGATTTTCCAAACTATACCGTACCCCAGCCTGCGCAGCTAAGTTAACTACAATTTCAGGTTTGTAATTAGAAAAAACCGAATCTACTGCTTCTTTGTCTTCTAATGCAGCCTTCTCAAAAGTAAAGTTTTCATGTCCTTGGAGTAATCCAAGACGAGAGTATTTTAAGTTCACTTCGTAATAATCATTTAAATTATCAATGCCTATTACCTTAAAACCCTCTTTTAATAAGCGATTGGAAAGATGAAAACCGATGAATCCAGCTGCACCTGTTACTAAAACTTTTTTCATTATATTACTCCTTTTTATTTTATTCTTTTGATATTCATGAATTATATATTAATATTTTAATTTTCAACTAATGTACCTTCACCAATTTGGACTACTTCTTTTAAATAAGCAATGATTTCATCTCTAATGTCTTCATTTTGAAGAGCAAACTCAATCGTAGTTTTCACAAATCCAGCTCTTTCACCAATATCATACCTTTTACCTTAAAATCATTTGCAAAAACTTGTTGTATTTGGTTTAACTGTTGAATCGCATCTGTCAACTGAATTTCCCCGCCTGCGCCCGTTTCCTGCTGATCAAGCATACTGAAGATTTCAGGAGTAAAAATATATTTCCCATTATTGCTAAATTGGAAGGGGCTGTTCCTATGGTTGGTTTTTATACAAAGCTTTCAACTTGATAAAGTCACCCATCTTGAAAACCTCCCATAGCGATTCGTTTCTTCCTTAGGCACAGTTTGAACTCCAATAATTGAATGGTTTATTTCCTTAAACTTATTCATCAACTGTTTTAAGAAAGAAGTCTCACTTTGGACAATATCATCACCACCTAAAAGTACGGCAAATGGTTCGTTCCCAATGAATTTACTTGCACACCATACAGAGTGACCTAACCCTTCGGCCTCCTTTTGTCTAATGTAATGGATATTAGCAAGGTTGATGGCGTATTGTACCTTATTGAGTAAATCCATTTTCCCTTTTTCTATTAGGTTTGTTCGAGTTCTGGAGCATAATCAAAATGATCCTCAATCGCACGTTTACCTTTTCCAGTTACGATGATTATATCTCTATTCCTGATGCAACGGCCTCCTCCACTATGTTCTGGATAGTAGATTTATCAACACATAGCTTTTGTGGCTGGCAAAAAACGAGTACCCTAACCAGCGGCAGGAACTATTGATTTTCTGACTTTTCTCAATCATATTCCTACTAATATCTATTTCGTTGCTGAGAAAGCTTTGTTTTTTCTCCTATTTGCTAAATTTATTACAAATTCTTTAAGTTCTGTCATGGAAAAATGATCATATGAGTTTAAAAGGTACTGTATCTCTTCTTCCTGTTCCAGTACCGCTTTTCCTATAAAGATCTTAGGGAACACAGCTTCACGATGAACCTCTTTCTCCCCTAATAGTTCTTCATACATCTTCTCACCAGGTCTGATTCCAGAATATTCAATTCCAATATCCTCAATTAAATAACCTGATAACTGGATAAGATTTGTTGCTAATTCTACAATTTTAACAGGTTCACCCATATCAAGAACAAAGATCTCCCCACCTCTAGCCAAGGAACTTGCCTGAATGACTAATCTGGATGCTTCAGGTATAGTCATGAAATACCTTGTCATGTCTGGATGTGTGACCGTTACTGGTCCACCTGCCTGGATTTGCTTTTTGAATAAAGGAATGACACTCCCTCTGCTGCCTAACACATTTCCGAACCGAACTGCGACAAATTTTGTTGTGCTATTTTTTGCTAACTGCTGGATGATCATTTCAGCAATGCGCTTGGTCGATCCCATGACGTTTGTTGGGTTGACGGCTTTATCGGATGAAATCATCACAAATGCACCTACACCAAAAGTGTCTGCTGCTTCTGCAACATTCTTTGTACCAAAAACGTTATTCTTAACTGCTTCACGTGGATTATATTCCATAAGCGGTACATGTTTATGTGCAGCCGCATGATAAACAACGTCAGGTCGGTACGTGTCCATCACTTCAAAAATTCTTTCTCGGTCCTGGATATCTGCGATGACAGGTATGATTTCTATTTGATTTGCATATAGTTTTTTCAGTTCCATATCAATCAGATAAATACTATTTTCTCCATGTCCTAAGAGAATAAGTTTGCCAGGTGAGAACCTGCATATTTGACGGCAAATCTCCGAACCGATTGAGCCTCCAGCCCCAGTAACGAGGATGGTCTTGCCTGTTACATATTCAGAAATACTGGTTATATCCAATTCGACGGGTTCTCTCCCTAAAAGATCTTCGACTTCCACTTCTTTAAACTGATTAACATTTACTTTCCCTACCATAATATCTTCAATCATCGGCATGATTTGTGTTTTGGCATTCGTTTTTACACATTCATCAAAGATGACCTTCAATTCTTTCTTACTTAATGAAGGAATCGCAATGACAATATTATCTATATGGTATTTTTCCACCATTTCAGGGATATGTTTAGAGTTACCAACAACGGGTATTCCTAAGATGTCTAACTTATTTTTCTTCGGATCATCATCAATGAATGCTACTGGTTTAAGCACCGTACCATGATTATTAAGAAGTTGACGCACAACCATGGTTCCTGCCGATCCTGCGCCAATAACCAATGTGTTCCTGGTTTCCTTTTGATTATGTATCAAGCGGTCACGCAGCATTCGCCACGAAAAACGGGAACCGCCAATAAGGATGACGTGCATCATCCAAGTTAATGCCATGGCTCTTACATAAACATCTTGAAAGACCATTAACTGGATGCCGATAACAGTGATAACCGATAAGCTTACGGCTTTTACAATGGACAGTAATTCCCCAATACTCGCATATTCCCAGGCCTTCTTATACAGTTTATAAATAGAAGCAAAAAAATGATGGCTAATTAATAAAGAGACAGATGTGACCAAGAGCGTTGGTAATTTAAATATATTTAAATATGGATACAAGAATAAATAACTTACATAAATGGCCGATAATACTATTAAGGAATCTAAAAGCGCCAGCAGTGTTAGTCGTTTTCGGTAGGCCAACCACATTTCCCCCTTAAATGTCGATATACTTTCTATTAAATACAGTATTAATGCATTGTATTTTTTTCACAGGATATTAATTTTTCATATCATGATGAATGATGCTGTCCCTCTTAAATGCCCTTATTGATCCTAATGATAATTTTGTTAGAAAATCAGGAGGTGGTTTATCCCTCCTAAATAAGTCTTTCCAGCAACAAAAAACCTAAAAATTTTTACATGGAGACAAAATTTTTTTATGATGTGTAGGCCTATTAATTATCTTTATCCTTAGAAGATTCCAAAAATTTTTCTTTTAAATAGTACAGGTTTTTCAATTAAAGGACTTTGTCCCTTTAATAGCAGTTCAGCATTTTCTTTGAAATAAAATGTACGCTCAATTCCATATGCTTTTGTAATGGTTTCATAGGCTTGTTGTAACGTGAATCCCCTGGAGCCTATATTATGGGCATCGGTTGCAATGAAATGAGCCAGATTACGTTCGATTATTTTTTTTGAAAAAGACTTAACATTTTTCCCAAAGAGTCCGATAATACTGCCAGAGGTAAGTTGAGTTAACGCTCCCTCCTGGACCAAGTCAAATAATAGTTTATGATTCTCGATCAATTCCTTATTTCTTTCCGGATGTACGATAATCGGTGTGATTCCTTTAAGCAGCAGCTCATAAATCACTTCTTGTGTGTATGCAGGAACCTTACCCGAAGGGAGCTCTAGCAATAAATATGTACCATTATCATCCAGCGTTAGGATCTCTTCTTTTTCTAGTGAAGTAAATATGTCCCGGTGTATTCTTACTTCTTGTCCGAAATGAATGGTTAGAGGAATATTGTCTTGTTGTAAACTCTCATTTAACCTCACTGTACGTTCAATGATGTCACACTTCACATTTACATATTTCCCATTTAAGTGATGTGGCGTTGCAAATAAATGGGTAATTCCTGCTTCCGCCGCTTTTTTTGCCATGTTCAAGCTTTCCTTCATGTCCGCGGACCCATCATCAACTCCTGGGAGAATATGACAATGTATATCAATCAAATTTCACACACTTCCTTTTAACAAATCGGGATAATAGGCTTAATCACTGAAAAAATAGATAGGAATTAATACCCTGGATAATCGTAGCATATTAAACTGCCATTAAACAGGGTGTTATTTTGTCGAATTTTGTCTTATTTTCTTTAAGATTGATAGTAATAATAATTGCTKTTATCCGTTTCAACGCCATTTAAAACGACTCCAAGCAAGGATGTATTAGCTTTCACTAAAAGCTCCTTTGCTTTCACTGCGCTTTGTTTGTTTGTTTTGCCGCTCGACACTACCATGATCACGCCATCACATTTATTGGCTACAATCTGGGAATCAGGCACTATCAGAACGGGCGGTGTGTCAAAAATGATATAATCATACATTTGTTTAAGTTCTTCAATGGCTGTTTCTATCGCTTTTGAATTTAATAATTCCGAAGGGTTAGGCGGTATTGGTCCGCTTGTTAAAATGTCTAAGTTTGAAACATTTGAATTCAAGATAGTTTTTCTTAAGTCCATTTTCTTTGTCAACACGCTAGTAAGTCCATGTATATTACTAAGGTTAAAAGCATAATGAATCGATGGTTTCCTTAAGTCTGCATCCACAAGTAATACTTTTTTCTCTTCTTGAGCAAGCACAATCGCTAGGTTGGCAGCTGTCGTAGATTTGCCATCATTAGGCTCCGATGAAGTAATCACAATGGTTTTGATTTCTTTATCCACTGAAGAGAATTGTATGTTTGTCCTAATTAATCGATATTGTTCAGTAATAGGCGATTTAGGATTAGTCTGCGCAATTAAATACACTTGTTTTTCATCTTTACTTCTCAAAAATCCCACTTCCTTTCTTAATGTCACTGAAGTTCTTTATTTATGTTGCGATATTTTTTGAATAGATCCAAGGATGGGCAATTCCAGGAGTTTCTCAATATCACCCTCGTCCTTGATCGTATTGTCCATATACTCAAGGAGGAATGCCAAGCCGACACCAGCCATCAATCCGACTACCACCGCAATAGCGATATTCAATAATGGATTAGGTTTTACAGGAGCAGGATTGTCCTTTATTTCTGCTTTGGCAAGAATGCTAACATTATCGACGTTCATGATATCCTTGATTTCCTTTTGGAAAGTTGCAGAAACCGTGTTAGCTATTTCTACTGCTTTAGTAGCATTACTATCTTGAACCGTTAAAGAGAAGACCTGCGAATTTTCCTGGCTGTTAATCGTGATTTTTTCACTAAGTTGATCTACGCTTTGTTCAAGGTCAAGCTCATCAATGACCTTCTCCAAAATGGCAGGGCTTTTTATGATCACACTATATGTATTGATCATGTCGATATTAGATCGGATTTGATTAGAGTCCAATTGGTTCTCTGATTGCTTCTGATTAACCAGGATCTGTGTTGAAGATTGGTAAACGGGTGTTAATAAGAAATAAGAAATCGTTCCGCTTATCAAAGCGGCAATTAATGTCAGCAGCATGATCAGCTTCCAACGCTTCTTTAATGTTTTAAAAATATCTTGAATACTAATAGTTTCTTCCATTTCATCCTCCTGATATGTTAAAAATGACCTATTCCATTATAGCATAATATTACCTATATATTTTGTATTTCCAAGGAAATTTACATGAAACTTACAAACTACTTCTTCCATGCAAAAGTAGTTTCATTTCCTAAATTTACCTACATCATATATATATATATAGGCCATTTCCCGGAATATTCAGACCCAAATTTCAATAAATCTAAGTATACACCAAATCCCAATTTTGCTTAGATGATTTTTCGGTTTTGCAAAAATTTCTTGAAATGGACCTAACTAAATGCCTACCAAGACAGGAAAATCCGTTTATACATATAATTGTGCCGAGTATTTTAGTGCCTAGTTATCATTAAAAAGGGAGAAGAAATGTGTAAACTGAAAGTAATAGTTTAAAAATCATTTATAACTTTCATTTTAATGGTTAGGTGTGGTCAATATGATAGGTTACCGAGTTAAATCGCTTAGGGAAGAAAGGAAAATGTCAATTAGTGAACTCTCCACAAAATCCGGCGTTGCCAAATCCTATATAAGCTCACTGGAAAGAAACCTTCAAACAAACCCTACTATTTTAGTTTTGGAAAAAATCGCCAGAATCCTTTGTATTAAAGTGGATGCTTTGTTGTATGAACAGGCAGACAAAGTCATGGATCAAGAGTGGATGGATATTTTGCACGACCTTATGACGGCTGGCATTTCAAAAGAGGAAATACGTGAATTTATTCAAGTTAAAAAATGTTCTTCTGTATGAAACTACTTCATTTTGATTTTTAATTGAAACGACTTACCCTTAAAAGAGGAAAAGAGAATAACTCCCTTTTCCTCTTTTATTAATAATAGAAGAATGTAATCTGGTACAATTTAACCTGAATCTTTGCGCGGATAAGGATAAGAAATTAAAATGATTAAACATCATGAACACTAATATAATTTTTTTAGATAAAAAACATTATACATAATCTGATATATTTTAGAAAACATCATATCAACGCCACAAAAAAGTGCCCCCGAAAGGTGTTGAAATTTTTTGTACATGCCACATTTGTCTCCTATATATACTACTTTCACTATTTCCAACTAAACTTAAATGTAAATTACGCATTAACTAATACCTTTTGGTTACTAAAATGCTTCTTAACTATCCTTTTTATTACCATTTGAACTTTGTATTAATGCTTCTCTCCTCTGTTATTTCTTCCTATCTCCTCTACCTGTTTTCTTAAGCATATTTTCATAAGTAATGACTAGTTATTACTTCCAAACTAAATTTTCTTTATCTATAGCAATAGTTGAGATTGGTACTTTTCTAGAACAGTGTCAAAAATATTAGAATGACTTTCAACCTTAATAATTTTTAATTAGTTTATTGTTCTTAATCACACCCAGGCATTAAAAATCGGTCAATAATAAATTAAGGTTTAAAATTATAATAAAGTACAAGCAAATGAAGAGTATTTTTAATATTGTGAATTAAGTCAAATAATTATTAGAAAAAAGGAATGGTTATATGTTTACAATAAAAAAGAGCAGAGTTACTTATTTACTTTTAAATGAGGAAATGTTGTGATTAATGTCAAAACGTTTGGCGCTATTGGTAATGGAGTTTCTGACGATAGTTTAGCTATATTACAAGCGATTGCACAAAAAAATATCCTTTACTTTCCAAAAGGGCATTACATTATAAATAAGCTTCCTCAAAACATAAAAATAAAAGGAATAGTCGGTGAGAGCATAAACGATACAACGATTGAATTTTCAAAAGACGTTTCAATTATAATGGAAGATGGATTTGTATTATCAAAAGTAACAATAAAATCAAATTCTTCTGTTACAAATACTATTAATACTAGAGCTCTATTTCGTAGTGATGTATTTATAAGTAATTGTTCATTTGAAAGTATTAAATATATAACTGATGCTAGCCCTTCGGGAGATACTCGAGGTTCAACTTTAATTTATGGATATATTAAAGACTCATATTTTAATAATATCAAGATAAGTGGTGCTAGAACGAGTTTTACTTTGCGTGGTTGTGGTCCCATAAATAATTATTTCAATTCAATACACTTCAATAATGTTCAAACTGGATTTTATATAACAAGTACAGGTAATATGCTAGAACAAATTACTTTTGAAAATAGCCATTCAAATTTAAATTTCAATAACATTTCTTTAATTAATACTCCGGAACAAAAAGAACAATATTCTCAAGCTAATGGTTCAAATTTGTTTATGTTCGAACAAGTTAAAGACGCCATCATTTCTAATATATACTGTGAAAGAGCATGTGAAAGAACTGCTTATTTCAACTGCTGTGAGAACATAGCAGTTTCTAATTTTACTAACAAAGATTGTGAAGGTTACCACTTTGCAGGATATCTCAATCTCGCTAATAACGTTCAGAACATCGGAAAGGGATTTAGATTATCGAACGGAAATATGATTCGAGGGGTTAATAAAGAGAGAGATCATGGCGTAATGCTGTATGATTGCGAAAACGTGGTGATCGAAAATATTACAGCAAAAGGTTCGGATTCACCAAGTGTTATATCCTCTAATTGTTTTTTAACTGCACATTCTTATTTGAAAAATGTAACCATAAAAAATATTATAGCATCTAACTACAATCGGAATTTTATACAATTCGTAAACGAAAAAATAGTAGTAACTACAGGCAATGTTTCTTCTTGGATTGTGAAACCTATTATGTATGATATATTAATTGAAAATTGTAAAACCCAAAATACAAATTTAGGTCCATACCAATACCCTGCAATTAGGTTCGCTACAAATAAATCAGTTATCGAAAACATTGGTGTTGGTAATTATGTATTTAATAATGTCACAATTATTAACAATGAATTTAAACAATCAGTAACGAATCCAACAGAAATTGGCTATCAAAATAGTGAAAGATTGAAGGCTATTGTTACTATTGATTCAATAAACGGGTTGAATTTATCAAATAACCTTATTTCTGGACATTCTACAAAAGATGCCATTGAGATAGGTATAGCATCAAAAAATGTAGTAGTTGATGTTAAAACTGTTCAACAAAACGATAATTTATCTCCCCCATCGAAGGTATATGTTTCACTGAAATCTAAAATCACGAGGGAATATATAACAAATAATATTAATTTTATCTATGAAGCATTCCCCTTGCAAAAAACTTCTATAAATAAAGATGCGACAAAACTAATTGATCAACAATGCTTAATCAAAGTTAACGGCGACATTTTATTGAATCCAACAGAAACATTTCATCTATTCGAAGTTGATGGCTATTATAGGTATTCTGAATTAACTGTAATCAAACACAGTCACGGTGACAGGTGCAGTTTTATTCACAAACATGTATTAGGAGAGATCGTAATAAATGGAGATAACATATTCTCTAAAACTGATGCTGTAGGAAAAGTTTGTTTTTATAGAGATAGTACAGGACTAACACTTAAAAATAATACAAAAAATCCAATTAGTCTTGTGATTTCTGGTCTTGTAATTTATGACAATACCCCTAGGTACTATTAATGCATATTATCTAAAACTCACTAATTTACTTTTTAGTGTTTTTTTTTATGAACAACAGCTTAATCAAAATCACAAGCATACTACAAAGAATGTGCGTAATAAAAATAAATTTTCGTACCTGACAACAATTCAAGAAAGAAACAATAATCCTTAATTTTTTACATTTCAAACTTTGCAAAAGTAATCAATAAATTATCAACAGTATTATCTTTTTGTGGTTATAATTAAAATAACTCAATAATAAGGGGATGTCTATTTTGATAAAAAACTCACTAAAAAATTTCCGAAATAATAATACGTTTAATAAATTAGCATCAAGAATATATAATTTTTACGGTGTAAGACTCAAAAATAAAGGAATTAACAATAAGGTATATTTTCAAGGGGCTTATATATTAAAAACAAAAATAGAGATAGTGGGGAGCAATAATTCTATAAAAATTGGAAATCTATCAGATTTAAGAAATTGTTCTATATTGATTATTGGTAATGGTCACGATATATCCATTGGTGAAAAATGTCAAATAAACAATACTAATATATCGTTTACACAAACATCAGGAAAGATTAAGATTGGGGACAAAACGACCATAGGAGGAGCAAAAATATATTCCGGGGAAGGAAAAATTATTGAATTAGGTGATGATTGTATGCTTTCAAGCAATATAGAAATAAGAACTACTGACTCACATAGTATTATTTCTTTAGAAAATAATAAAAGAACAAATAAAGCATCTAATATATATATTGGTAACCACGTATGGTTGGGGAACAGTTGTAGAATTTGGAAAGGTGCTTATATTGGAAATAACAGCGTAATAGGGTTTGGTGCAACGGTAAGCAAGAATATTGAACCAAATAGTTTAGCTGTTGGAACGCCTGCAAGTGTTAAGAAAAAAAGTATAACTTGGACTAGGGAGTTAATTAATGATTAAAATTTTTTCTTGACACTAATCACGTCCATTACTCATTCCATGATTTCTAATAGCAATAAAAGTAGAGTCGCATTTTGCTCCTGTTTTGGAATCAGGGGCTTTTTATAATAGTTACTCCTGCATGTCTTATTACTTTATGGCACATCTATTAAAAAATTTTTCACATGTAGTCTCTCCGCTTTTTCTATTATCTCTCTCCCCTTACTAATTACAATATGTACAACTTAGCATCTACAGAATCACCCCACATAATGGAAGGGACTTCTGTTAAAATTTCAAAAAATATCTATTTTGTTTTAGGAAAACTTAAATAGTGATCCATAGACGTGCATCTTTATATTCACTTATCAGCACATTTTTTAAACCCATGTAAACTATGTAATGGCTTTATTTGCTTAAATTATTGTTATTGTTTCCCTGTTTCCTACTCTCTTTTTCTTTGTATAATCGAAAAAAAGTTGGGGAATGATTATTCTGCAGTATATTTAAAAAGTTTTTTCATTCATGCAAAAGGATTAATAAGTAAAGGTGAGTATAATAGGAGGCTTTAAGAGGGTGAAATTTAAAGAATTTCGTGAGGTCGATATGTAATCAAAGAAGCAGTATTGGCTATTGCTTCTTTTTTTGTTCCAAAACAATACAGTTGCCCCCGACTTAAGGCTGTGCCTGATTTGGATGCTGCGATTAAGTGGTATGAGCAGGTGTTGGGATTCAATTTATTGGTGTAATCCTGCGAGTAAGCAAGCATTCTTAAGAAGTACTTAATTAACTGAGTGAGTTCATATAGAAAATCAACAACACTTATTAACAGAGCTAAAATTAAAAACTCCAACAGTTCTCCTTGCAAGTCATTGATTGGGCTAGCGAAGTTCCTGCATTTTGTTTTGACCTTAAAAAGAGCTGCCGAAGCAACTCTCTTGAAGTGAAGGAACTGTTAGTTATAAGTATTAATTTGCAATTATACTTACCAATAGATAACAAAGGTATTTTTCTCTAATTTTGAATGTATGGATTTGAGTCAATATTTTGGACACAAAAAARTTAAATCTTAAGCTGCATTTCTAATTTGGTCTTCAATRGCTTGTGGAGTTTTATATCCTAAGCTGCTGTGAATTCTTTTTCGGTTATACCAACCTTCWATAAATTGGAATATCGCTAATTTAGCTGTTTGGTAATCTAGATACTGGACGTGGTTGACTTCTTCCTTTTTTAATATCGCATGAAAGGATTCAATACAGGCAYTATCGTACGGGCAACCTTTCTKACYAAAGGATTGCTTAATATGATGATTCTGRGTATGTTGAGTRAACTCACTGCTTGTATATTGTGAGCCAAGATCCGTATGAAGAACTAAGCCCTCCGAGGGCTTTTGTGAAGAGTGAGCGTTATCGAAAGCTTTTATGACCAGTTCTGTCGTCATAGAACGTGAAAAGGAATACCCTACTATTTTCTTTGAATGAAGATCCAATACAGAAGCTAAATAACACCATCCGTCTTTTAACGTGTGGATATACGTAATATCAGCTACCCATTTCTCATTAATGGTCTGGGTGGTAAAGTCTCGTTTAAGCAAATTATCWAACTGAATAACTTTTTCTTTAGATGGMTAAGGACGGTATTTTTTCTTCGTGATARAACGAATACTCGCCTTGCTCATTAAGCGTTKAACACGCTTTAGACTGAGGGAAAATCCTTTGGTTAATAGGATTTGATGTATCTTAGGAGCACCATACYGTCCCTTGCTTTCTAGGTAAATGAGATTMATTTTATTCGTTAGTTCTTTGTTTTCCTGTTCGCGATTGGATACGACAAGTTGAAGAGACTGATAATGGCTGCTTCTTGGGATTTCTAATACTTCACACATTCTCTGTACAGGGTATAGATTCCTATTTTCCTCGATAAATTCGGTAAGATCTGTCTCGGTTATTTTTTCGCGAATATGGCCATAGCCTTTTTTAAGATTTCAACTTCCTGCTTTAACCGAAGGTTTTCCTTCTGTATGGCGGCTAATTCCTTCGGAGTCATAGACTCATTCCCTAAACCGATAGGGGTAAATTCTTTAACCCATTTATAAATAGTTACGTCTGATACACCATATTCGCCACTTAATTCTCTTACTGAATTACCCGAGTGATAAAGATCTACAATAGTCTTCTTGAATTCATTATTATATTTTTTACCTGTATTCTTACGTTCCAATACGAACACATCCCCTCAAAAATCATAGTAAGGACTTAACTAAAATGTGTCCATGAAACTATACTAACTCCATGTATGATGTAAATTATCGCACATTCAAAAGACCACCATTTGGTGGCCTTCTTCTTGATATAATACCCTCTTTGTCTCAGGTTGACGTTCCATTCAGAACAATCAAGAAGCAGAAGATTGCTTTTCAGTAATAAATGTATCCTCTTCCTCTAAAGGGCTATGTTCATTTTCGAAAAGTATGTTTTGAATGTAGTCATAGGTATTTTCTGTGTTGTGACCACTTGTGCACTCCATTAGTTTTGAAAATTGTGCAATATGGAAAGGAGATTGCGGGTTATTGTAACTGGAAACAATTTCAGAGTGCAAATCCTTGAATGTTTCTGCTATGCCTCCAAAAGCAATCTCTTTCTGGAGAATGTTTGGCGCGCCATATTCCACTTCTGCCAAAGCCTTGTCTTCCCAATAGAAGATTACATTACTTCCACCTGCAAACGCATAAAAAGTAATAGAAGAATAATCGGATATGACAACTTTACTGCTTAATAGAGCATCCTTTATGTCCCCCATATAAAACGATTCTTCGTATTTATCATATATATCTGGGAACTGTTCTTGAAGTATGATTCTTGATTTAGGATGGAGAATAATATTAATTTTTTTATCTATGTAGAACTTCTCTTTTTGAATCAATTCTAAGAATGAGAAATACCGGTCTAAATAGCTTCCAACTTCAATGCTTCCTGTGAGATCCCATGGTCGCCATGTAAGCATAAATGTAATTTGATTTTTTTCACTTTGTTGTTCCTTTACATATAAATCAAGATTAGGCAGCCCTGTTACCATCAGTTCTTTTTCCGTATAACCTGTATTATTAAGGAATAAGTTTTTCTCAAAATTGGAATTTACGAGCATGTAATCTGGTGCTATCGGCACTTTACGGTTAAAGTAACCACGTTCGAATATATTGGTCGCCATACAAGGCCCATGCTGTAACATTATTTTTTTATCTGTTGAAAGAACCTTTTTCTTAATTAAGTAATCATTATCGTACAATCGGCGTTGTATATGTCCCACAAGATCGGAAGATTGAAAACTTCTTGCTAAAAAGATGTGATAGAAAGCAAGAAAACTATTTTTCTCAACAAGGGCTCTGCCGTAATGTTGCTTAAGATTATGGTATTCGGGGTGGCTTTTTTCTAAGATATAAATGCAGGAATYCCCCATCTTAAATGCATATTTAAACAGTTCAAAGGCAGATTCCGAAGCCCCTGCACTGAACTTTTCAAAATAGATATCGTATTTTTTTTTGTTTAATGAAAAAAGGCTAATCAGATAAGCAAATCTTTCTTTTATTATAATGCTTTTAGCCATTTTACTTGTCAATACGATAACATATTGGCCTGTTATAGACTTTCGAATAAAAAGTTCACTATTCATCTTACCCAAACGATAGGAACGGGTGTTGTACAGATAATGATTTTTATCGTATTTATGCTTAGAGTCTGATTTAAAATTATACCAATAATTATGATCAGAGTGACTGAGTTTGATAAAAATAGGCGTATTAATATCGCTAGTGTTTACATAATGTTGATAAATTTCCTTCATTGGCACGAAAGTCCAGTAAGTATGAATGAGTATGGATATCTTCCCTGTCCTCATTGCAAATTTCTCTCTTATTTTGACTGGAAAAAGAAAATGCACTTTAAAATTTATGCTTTTATCGTAACCGAACGATAAATATGCTTCTTTGAACGAATAATTTCTGATACGCATGACCCCAACAAATAGGAAGCGAAAGAATAAAAGGAATACTAAACTTTTGAAAAACGGGCTTTTCTCTATTTTATCTAGCGTTTTGTCTATCTGCAGATTTTTTTGATGTGTTTTCACGAAGGAAAGTTTGCAGTTTGTATCTACGAAGAAAATGATTCTTTCATCCTCTAATTTCCCCTCTTTATTAACATATCCTTTCGTAAAAGTGATTGTTTGTAAGATTGTCATTGGTTCATATTCTGAGAGAGTAATCGTATTGTTGGTTTCTTGACTATACACGAAATACTTCATATTATTTTTCCTTTTTTTACTAATACTCTTTGTGCCATTGAAAAGACAATAGCCATCCAATAAAACAGGATTTCCCTTTTCAAGACGACCATAAACTGTTTCTTGTTTCAATTCTTTTCCCCCATGTTTTCCGGAACTTGTAACTCTACGACATATTTTACAGGTACCTTTGTCCCACCCTATTTTTTTAAAAAAAAGACAATATACCTATGATATTATAAATAGTTAAACACTTCAATGTAATTATTATTTTAAAAAACTTTTCCTTCGAGATAAAATGTTGGTTCGTCAAAAGTATCCGTAGGGTAACTTTCCCCCTATTGTATCCATATTGTGATAAAATTGTTCGGCAAACTAAAGAAACAAGCAGCGAGGGGATTATGGCGACTATGAGGAAGATTATTGTAATCTTATTTTTTTCATTTTTATTATATGGATGTAAAGCAACAGAAAAGGAAATTCAGCCTGATACTGAAAGACACGTCACACTTGAAAACTCTGATTTGGCCAATGATTTAAATTTAAATTCTAATGGTTCTTACGAATATCATTCAAATACTTTAAACATACGAATCCAACCTGTTATTAAATCAAAACTGAAATATTGGGTTTCTACCATAAAAGTAAATAATGTATCACAAGTAAAATCTGCATTTGCAGGCGGTAGCTTTAGTAGTAAAAAAGAGGAAACATCCGAAATAGCAAAAAAAAACAAAGCTGTGTTTGCAGTTAATGGAGCTGGTATTCAGTTTAAATCCAGGAGTACTGTTATTCGAGATGGAAAATTATTCAGATCAGATTTTGCTCCACTAGAAGTTAGAAAAAATGGCAAACTCTTTATTGGTGATGGAAGAAGAACGTCAGAGGACATGCTTGAACAAGGCGCATTACATACCTTTGATTTTGGGCCGGAGTTATTGATTAATGGAAAGGTTCCTTCTTTTAAGAACCAAGATTGGTTTACAACAGTCCGTGCGCCAAGAACGGCGATAGGTCAAAGGAAACCATATGAATATATCATTATAACGGTAGATGGTCGTTCGTCTGAATCTAGTGGCATGACGTTTGCAGAGCTAGTAAAGGTATTTCAATCAATGGGAGTAACGTGGGCGTACAATCTAGATGGAGGAGGCAGTACTACCTTATATTACTTGGATAACATTTTAAATCACCCTTCAGATGGAAAAGAAAGACAAATATCAGACATATTATATTTTACTGAGTAGCATATGCTACAAAAGAGTTTTTAATTTATACTATCAATAAGTTAGAGAAGGGCTTTTACCATGGAGCACCTTCTGTATAGCATAATAATAGAAGCGTCATTAGTGAAAAGTGCTTAAGCCTACCACATATCAGATCGTCTCCTTTGACTTATCATTTGTTAGTTTAACAAATGATAAGTCAAAGGAGTGATAAATTTGAAAGTGGAAGGTGTATATACATATTTATGTAAAAATTATCCAACGCTGTTTGGCGTTGTATCTCGTTTTTCTGGCATGGAAGATAGAGTTGATACACTGACGTGTCCCAAGT